>JBILIR010000009.1:0-13356 GCA_044368955.1 Limnohabitans sp. | reverse complement strand
CGTTTCTGGAAAAAGAAATGGAAGACTTGGCGCCTCGTGAAGACTTTGGTCTGGAACAAGAAAATACCCAAGCGGCCAGCTCCGAGGCAGAGCCCGACAGCTGGGACGGCCCGATGGACCGTGTGAGCGAAGTGCGGGTGGAAACCGCCAGCGAGACAACAACACCGGTGGATGCCGAGGGCGTAGCTGAAAGCTGGGAAGGTGACGGCAGCGTGGAGTTCTCACCTGACGACAGCGAATGGGGCGGCGATGCACCTGCACGCAACAACAGCAGCAATGACGATGATGAAAAAGCGCAAGCCACCGAGTTAGCGCGTAACCAAGAGTCGCTTTCCGCTTTTTTGCATCGCCAAGCTTTGTCGCTGCGCTTGGACGACACCGACCGCGCCGCGCTGCGTTTCTTGATCGAGTCCTTGAATGACGATGGTTATTTGGAAGACAGTTTCCAAAGCTTGGCTGAAAGTCTTGCGGGAGACGACATCGAGCAATGCGAAGAGCTGGTGCATCGCTTTCAAGTGGCCTTGAGTCTGCTGCAAAGCTTGGAGCCCACTGGTGTGGGCGCCCGTGATTTGGGCGAGTGCTTGCGCTTGCAACTGCAAGCCATTCCCGCTGACACCGAGGAGCGTGCAGAGTTACGGGCCTGTGCGCTGGCGATTTGCAAACAACCCTTGGAGTTGTTGGCCAAGCGGGACTTCAAGCGTTTGGCTGTGGCGGTGAATGACAGCGAGGCACAGGTGAAACTGGCCATGGCGCTGATTGCGCGGCTAGAGCCCAAGCCCGGTAGGCGCTTCATAGATGTGGAGCGCAATGTCATCATCCCCGATGTGCTGATCTTGCCGCACGGCGTGGACAAGCAAGGTTTGCCGCAGTTTCGCGCCATGCTCAACCCCGAGGTCATGCCACGCTTGAAGGTGAACGACATCTACGCCAACGCCTTGAAGGGCGGCAAGGGCGACGGCCACGCAGGCCTGCAGCAGCGTTTGCAAGAAGCACGCTGGATGATCAAAAACATCCAGCAGCGCTTTGACACCATCTTGCGGGTGAGCAACGCCATCACCCAGCGGCAAAAAAGTTTCTTCATCCACGGCGAGTTGGCCATGAAGCCGATGGTGCTCCGCGAGATAGCTGAGGAACTGGGCTTGCACGAGTCCACCATCAGCCGTGTCACCACCGCCAAGTACATGCACACACCTTACGGCACCTTTGAGCTGAAGTATTTCTTTGGCTCAGGTCTTGGCACCGACAGCGGCAACAACGCGTCCAGCACCGCAGTACGCGCCCTCATCAAACAGCTGATTGCCAGCGAGAACCCCAAGAAGCCTTTGTCGGATAACCAGCTCTCGGACATGCTGAAAGAGCAAGGCATTGACTGTGCCAGACGTACCGTGGCCAAGTACCGTGAAGCCCTGCGCATAGCGCCCACCAACCTGCGAAAAACCCTGTGAACGCCTTGCAATTGTTTGTCCCCTGCGTCGCAGGGGTGGAGAGTTTTTTGGCATACGAGGTGGCGCAAATCACGGGTCTGCCGGCGAGTGACCTGCAAACCCTGCGCGGCGGTGTGCAGTTGCAAGCCTCATGGCGAGCCGCGTTGCAACTGAATTTGCACAGTCGCTTAGGGATGCGGGTGCTGATTCAACTGGCGCACCAGCCTTATGCCAGCGAGGACGACATTTACAACGCGGCGAGCGCCGTGGCTTGGGAGATGTGGTTCACGCCCAAGCAAAGTTTTCGCGTGGAAATCACTGCGCAACACAGCCCCTTGAAGAGTTTGAATTTCGCCACCTTGCGGGTAAAGGACGCCATAGCCGACCGCTTTCGAGACAAAAGCGGTGTGCGTCCCGATGTGGATACCCAGCGCCCCGATGTGCGGGTGCATGTCCACCTGACCGACAAAATGCTCACCCTGTACTTGGACACCACGGGCGAGCCTTTGTTCAAACGCGGCTGGCGCGAAGACAAGGGTGACGCCCCTTTGAAAGAAACCTTGGCCGCCGCCATGTTGGCGGCCAGCGGTTGGAGCATGCCCATCCTCACAGCGCCAGGCGAGACCCCGCCGGCTGTGCCCTCGGTGGCGGGGGTCGAGCAAGGCCTGCCTTTGTACGACCCGTGTTGCGGCAGTGGCACCATCGTCATCGAAGCCGCGCAAATTGCCTGTAGCATGGCGGCCGGTTTGCAGCGGCGCTTTGGTTTCGAGAAGCTACGCATCTACGACGCCCATGTGTGGCGGCAGTTGCAAGACCAGGCCAGGGCCCAAGTGTGCGAGCCACGTGCAGCGGTCTATGGCAGTGATTTGGCTTTCAGGATGGTCGACTTTGCACAACGCAACGCTGAACGGGCGGGTGTAGCCAAGGCGGTGAACTTGCGCGGAGGAGACGCCTTGCAGCGCATGCCGCCATGCGAGGCGCCTGCGGTGATGCTGGTCAATCCGCCCTATGGCGAACGCATTGAAGCCGGTGGAGTGGCGGGTGCGGCCAGCTTGGCACGAGGTGGACGGGAGGTGGGGCAGGTGGAAGACGGCGGCGAGTTTTTCAGCCAACTCGCCAGCCATTGGAAGAAAAACTATGCAGGCTGGCGTGCTTGGGTGCTGACGCCTGACCTGAAGCTGCCAGGTCGTATGCGGCTGAAAGAATCGCGCCGTGTCCCCATGTGGAACGGCCCCATCGAGTGCCGTATGTTTCGCTTCGATTTGATGGCAGGGTCGGCGCGTAAACCTGCTGCAGGTGTCGACCAGCCGCCTGCCCTTGGATGAGCGAGAGATTGGTGTCAACGCCGGTGGTGATAGACACCAATATCGTGTTGGATATTTGGGTGTACCAAGACCCTGCTACCCCTTCTCTTTTAGAAGCTTTAGAACTGGGAGCAGTTCAATGGCTGGCCACACCCCCCATGCGCGAAGAACTGCTGCGGGTCTTGGACTACCCGCACATTGCCCAGCGCCGCAACCGAGACGGCGTGACCGCGCAAGCGGTGTTGGCCCAGTTTGACCGCTTGGCGAATATCCACGCCATCGCACTCAAAGCGCCCTATGTATGCAAAGACGAGGACGATCAAAAATTCATCGATTTGGCTGTCGCCCATCAAGCCTTGCTGTTGAGCAAAGACAAACAGGTGCTGAGGTTGACCAACCGCTTGGCAAGATTGGGCGTGACCGTGCGACAAACATGGGGGCTGTGTGCTGCTTAAGCAATAATAACGGTCATGAATTCAATTTTTTGTAAGCAAACCGCATTCAAGGCATTGCAAACCCAAGCCCGCACAAATTGGCGCATGGAAGAGGACAGTTTGCACGCCCAGTGGGTGTTTGAAGATTTCGGTCGCGCCATATCTTTCATGAATTCGGTGGCCGATGTGGCAGAGCGCATGAACCACCACCCCGAGTGGACCAATGTGTACAACCGCGTCAAAGTGCGTTTGACCACGCATGACGCAGGTGGGCTCACCCCTTTGGACTTCGATTTGGCCCGAGCCATGGACACTTTGGCCATGACTGCTTCTCAGAGTTAAGGCCTTGAGCTGGCTGTCGATGGCGCTTTAGGTTTTGCGCTGCTGCAGCAGTTGTAGCAATTGCCCCAGCGCATGGGCTTGGGTCGCCAACCGCACTGCCGCGCGGTCCCCCTCAAAGTGGCAGGTTTGCACTTTCACCCAAACGGTTTCAGCGCCAATCGTGGGGCCACCGTCGGTGGGCAGCCCCCATGCGAAACACACCGTGCCAACGGGCTTGGCTGGGCTGCCGCCTGTGGGTCCCGCAATGCCAGTGACCGCTAATGCCACCTGCGCTTGCGATTTTTTCAAGGCGCCCAACACCATGGCTTGCGCCACTGACTCGCTGACCGCGCCGTGCTGTTCAATCAGCGCTTTGGGCACACCCAACATATCGTGCTTGGCCTCGTTGCTGTAACTGACAAATCCACGCTCGAACCATTGGCTAGACCCAGCCAGATCGGTGCAAGCCGCAGCGATCATGCCGCCGGTGCAACTTTCGGCTGTGGCCATCATCCAACCGCGCTGCAGCAGCGCAGCAGCCAAGGTGGCAACAGGGCTTGAAGTACTCATTGCGTCACCTGCCACAAGGCCAAACACAGCAGGGTGCAAAACCCGGCCACCACATCATCAAACATGATGCCAAAGCCGCCGCGCCAACCTTGCCCATGAAACGCTTGATCGGCCCAGCCCACGGGGCCAGGTTTGATGGCGTCAAACAAGCGAAACAAAATAAAAGCAGCCAATTGCCCGCCGAAATCGGTGGGCATCCAAATGAAAAGCACCCACCAAAATGCGGCAATTTCATCCCACACAATGGAGCTGGGGTCGTTGACTTGCATATGGTCGGCGGTGATGGTGCTGACCCACCAACCCAAAGGTAAGGCGGCTGTCAATACCCAAGCTATCTGGGTCGTATCCAACCAATAAGTCATCAATAGAAAAGACGCCCATGCCCACAGAGTGCCCACGGTACCTGGTGCCCAAGGGCTTAAACCCGAGCCAAAACCCATGGCCACCCAATGCGCAGGGTGCGAGAGCATGAATCGGGCGGCTTGGGAACTGGCTGCGTAAGACATGAAAGCCATCTTAGTGGGCGAAATGGTCAAAGCTGGCAAAGCGGCGCGACATGGGAAGGCCTTGCAGGTCCAACACTTGCACCCCAGCCACGGGGGTGATGCGCCCAATACAGGTGATGCTGACACCACATTGCTCGCCAGCTTCCAACACTGCATCCGCTTGATCGGGCGGCGCTGTGAACAGCAGCTCGTAGTCGTCGCCACCGGCCAAGGCGAAATCTAAGCGCTTGTTAAACGCCACCGACTGCATCGCGTCACTGATGGCGGCGCTGTCTTGTACCCAAGCGGTTTCTATCACCGCGCCCACTTTAGAGCGTTGCAAGATGTGGCCTAGATCGCCCAATAAACCGTCACTCACGTCGATGGCCGCATTGGCCACGCCGCGCAAGGCAAGGCCAAGTTCGACGCGCGGTGTGGGCCTGTCCATGCGAAGCCGTGCCGCTTCAAAATGCGTTGCCTCAACAGACAAAGTGCCTTTAAAGACTTCCAGCGCCAAGCGAGCGTCGCCTACAGTGCCGCTGATGTAAACATCGTCGCCCACTTGGGCATGCTGGCGCAGCAAGGCGTCGCCAGGCGGCACTTCGCCAAACACGGTGATGCAAATGTTCAGAGGTCCTTGGGTGGTGTCTCCACCTATCAGTTCGCAGCCATGCGCATCCGCCAAACCCCACAAACCTTTGGAAAACCCCGCTAACCAGTTTTCGTCAATGAAGGGCAAAGCCAAGGCCAAGGTGAATGCCAAAGGTTTGGCGCCACATGCCGCCAAGTCGCTCAAATTGACCGCCAGCGCTTTATGGCCCAAACCGGCGGCAGGGGTGGTGGATAAAAAATGCCGACCTTCTACCAACATGTCCGAGGACACAGCCAGTTGCATCCCGGCTTGGAGCTGCAACAAAGCGCAGTCGTCGCCCACGCCCAGCACTGCGTGGCGACTGGGACGGGTGAAATAGCGTGCGATGAGGTCGAACTCGCCCATCTAATGCATTTGCCGCTTGCCGCTGTCGCTCAAGGCATCCAGCACAAACATGGGAATGTCTACATCGAATTTTTCACCATCTTCGGCCACGCAAAAATAGCTTCCGTGCATGGTGCCGGTGGGGGTGCGCAGACGGGAACCGCTGGTGTATTCAAACACCTCACCAGGCTGCAGCAGGGGTTGGTAACCCACCACACCCAAGCCCTTGACCTTCTCATGTAAGCCCTCGGCATCGTTGATGTGCCAGGTGCGAGAAATCACTTGTGCGCCTATGTCACCGGTATTGCGAATCACAACTGAATAAGCGAAGGCGTACACCCCATCCTCAGGGGAGGACTGCTCGGGGAGGTAGTGCGGCGTGACTTCGACGCGGAGTTGGTAGATGGGCATAAGCAACGGGTATTGGGAAAATTTCAGCTGGAGCGGCATTCTGACACCATAATTGAGCCTATGAACACCACTTACCGCATCGCCCCCTCTATCTTGTCCGCCGACTTTGCCCGTTTGGGCGACGAGGTGAAAAACGTCATCGCCGCTGGCGCCGACTGGATTCACTTTGATGTGATGGACAACCACTATGTACCCAACCTGACCTTTGGCCCCATGGTCTGTCAGGCCTTGAAGCCCCATGCCAAAACCGCCGCCGGTGTGGCGGTTCCCATCGATGTCCACCTGATGGTGCAGCCGGTGGATGCTTTGGCCGCGCTGTTTGCCCAAGCCGGTGCCGACCTCATCAGTTTTCACCCCGACGCCAGTGCCCATGCCCATCGCAGCGTGCAAGCCATCAAGGCGGCAGGTTGCCAAGCGGGTGTGGTGTTCAACCCCGCCGAACCTTTGGATGTGCTGGACTGGTTGATCGACAACATCGACCTCATCCTCATCATGAGCGTCAACCCCGGTTTTGGTGGCCAAAGCTTCATCGATTCGGCCTTGCGCAAGGTCGAGCACGCCCGCAAACGCATCGAGGCCAGCGGCCGAGATATTCGCTTGGAAGTCGATGGCGGTATCAAGCCTGACAACATACGCCAAGTCGCCAACGCAGGGGCCGACACCTTTGTGGCGGGCAGTGCGATTTTTGGCAAGTCCGACTACAAAGCCGTTATCGACCAGATGCGCGTGGCTTTGGCTTAATTTTTCTTTTGAAAGTTCTCATGTCTTTTCGATTCAGTTGCATGGCGCTTGCCGCTTCTTTGGCGCTTGTCACCAACCTTGCCCAAGCCGCCTGTTTTGCCGACAGCCCCTTGACCCGCCCCGATGACCGCTACCAAGCGGTCGATGGCAGCAATGGCGCGGAAGTCAAAGACATGCAAACCGGTTTGGTTTGGCAGCGCTGTATGCATGGCCTCAAGTGGGACGGCAATGCCTGCTCGGGCAATGTAACGCCGCAAGACTGGACAACCGCCAGCAAAACCGTTGCCAGCGCAAAGCCCTGGCGTTTGCCTACCCAAGCCGAGTTGGATGGCTTGATTGAAAAAAGCTGCAGCAAACCCGCTTTGAACAACAACTGGTTTGGTTCTGGCCCCATGGGCTGGGTCTGGACAGCCACAGACATGGGCAGCTCCGAGGGTTCCGTGGTGATCAACACCGAATCTGGTTTAATCGCCAACTTCACCAAAAAGCTTCCCCTCTACGTGCGCTGGGTACGTTGACTTAACCAACTTTTATATCTATGAATATCCCTACTTTGCAAGCCCTGATGATCGACCTCGACGGCACCATGGTCGACACCATGGCCGACTTCGAGGCGGCGCTCAATTTGGCCTTGGCAGATATCGACTTGCCCAAGGTGGACAAAAGTGTGGTCAATATCGCTGTGGGCAAAGGCTCCGAACATTTGGTGCGCACAGTGCTGCAGCACCAGTTAAGGTTGCCCGAGGTGCAAGCCAGTGGCTTGGTGTGTGACAACACCACCGTGGACTCCATGTACGAGGCCGCCTTTTTGCGCTACCAACACCACTATGGCCACGTCAACGGTCAACACGCCGAGGTTTACGCGGGTGTGTTGCAAGGCTTGCAGGCTTTTCAGGCCAAAGGCTTGCCCATGGCTTGCTTGACCAACAAACCCACTGCCTTTGCCAAAGACTTGCTGGCGCGCAAAGGGCTTGATGGGTTTTTTGGTCATGTTTACGGCGGCGACGCTTTCCCGCGTAAAAAGCCAGACCCCATGCCGCTGTTGGAAACCTGCAAAGCCTTGGGCACCGCGCCCTCACACACCTTGATGCTGGGCGACTCGCAAAATGACGCCCAAGCCGCTCGGGCAGCTGCTTGCCCCGTGGTGTTGGTGACTTATGGTTACAACCATGGCGAGCCCATTCGTGGCGTGGACTGCGACGGCTTCATCGACAGCTTTACCGAACTCAAGCTTTAAGCGCCCTGAGGCGCATTTGTTACACTTTCTGACATGTTTATCCATCTCAACACCCTCACAGGTTGCAACGACCGGGGAGCTTGGCCTTGGCGTCGCCAGCCCTGCTCGGCAGTGTTGGTGTTGGCTTAAACCCTTTACTGCCTCCTTCTTTTGGGCCCTTTCTTGGCGCCCCTGTTCCAAATGAAAAAGCCCTTAAAGGGCCGAGCTGTGGAGGCTCTGCTGTCATGACAGAAACCGAATTCAATCAACTTTCAAAGCAAGGCTTTAACCGCATTCCCTTGATGCTCGAAGCCTTTGCCGACCTGGAAACCCCGCTGTCTCTTTATTTAAAGCTGGCTTTTCACCAAGACGGCGGACGGCACAGCTTTTTGCTGGAGTCGGTGGTGGGCGGCGAGCGCTTTGGTCGCTACAGCTTCATTGGCTTGCCGGCCCGCACTTTGTTGCGAGCCAATGGCTTTGGAGAGGCCGCCCACACCGAGGTGGTGACCGATGGCGTGGTGGTGGAAACCGACCGCGGCAATCCGCTGGACTTCATTGCCAGTTACCAAGCGCGTTTCAAGGTGGCCTTGCGCCCAGGTATGCCGCGTTTTTGCGGCGGCTTGGCGGGTTATTTTGGCTATGACACGGTACGTCATATCGAGAAGAAATTGGTGCACAGCTGCCCGCCCGACACCTTGGGTTGCCCCGATATTTTGTTGCTGCAAACCGAAGAATTGGCGGTGATTGACAACCTCTCAGGCAAGCTGTCCTTGCTGGTCTATGTCGACCCCGCCCAAGACCATGCGTTTGAGCGCGGCCAGCAACGTTTGCAGCAACTCAAAGACATGCTCAAGCATTCGGTGCAAGCGCCTGAACTCAAAGCATCCGCCAGCCACCCTGCTGAGCGTCAATTCGCCAAAGCGGATTATTTGAAGGCAGTGGAACGTGCCAAGGGTTTGATCGAGGCGGGGGACTTTATGCAAGTGCAGGTGGGTCAGCGCATTCAAAAACGCTTCACCCAAAGCCCTTTGTCGCTGTACCGCGCCCTGCGCTCATTGAACCCCAGCCCCTATATGTATTACTACCATTTGGGCGACTTCCATGTGGTGGGCGCTTCGCCCGAAATTTTGGTGCGTCAAGAAACCACCCCCGAGGGCAACAAGGTCACCATCCGTCCCTTGGCTGGCACACGACCACGTGCGGCCACGCCCGAAGCCGATCTCGCCACCGAGCAAGAGTTGATCAACGACCCCAAAGAACGCGCCGAACACGTGATGTTGATCGACTTGGCGCGTAACGACATTGGCCGCATTGCCCAAACCGGCACGGTCAAAGTGACCGAAGCGTTTGCGGTGGAGCGTTACAGCCATGTGATGCACATCGTCAGCAATGTCGAGGGCATGTTGAAGGACGGCATGAGCAGCATGGATGTGCTGCGGGCCACTTTCCCTGCAGGCACCCTGACCGGCGCACCCAAGGTACACGCCATGGAGATGATTGACCAGCTCGAACCTGTCAAACGAGGTATTTACGGCGGCGCTTGTGGCTACCTGAGTTTTGCCGGTGACATGGACGTGGCCATTGCCATACGCACCGGCATCGTCAAAGACAACACCCTGTATGTGCAAGCGGCTGCCGGTGTGGTCGCGGACTCTGTTCCTGAAATGGAGTGGCTGGAAACCGAGCACAAGGCTCGTGCTTTACTGCGTGCCAGCGAGTTGGTCGAAGGAGGTTTGGAATGAAACTCCTGATGATCGACAACTACGACAGCTTTACCTACAACTTGGTGCAGTACTTCGGCGAACTCGGCGCCGAGGTGCTGGTGCACCGCAACGATGAAATCAGCTTGGCCGACATCGAGGCTTTGAAGCCCAGCCATTTGGTGGTGTCGCCTGGCCCTTGCTCACCTGCCGAGGCGGGTATTTCAGTAGCCGCCATACAGTACTTTGCGGGGAAGCTGCCGATTTTGGGCGTGTGCTTGGGTCATCAAAGCATAGGCGCGGCGTTTGGTGGGCGCATCATCCGTGCCCAGCAACTCATGCACGGCAAGACCAGCCTCATCCACACCACCCAGCAAGGCGTGTTTGCCGATTTGCCCAAAGACTACACCGTCAACCGCTACCACTCGCTCTCCATTGAGCGCAGCAGCTGCCCCGCTGAGCTGGAGGTCACCGCTTGGACCGACGATGGTGAAATCATGGGCGTGCGGCACCGAAGCTTGGCCATCGAGGGCGTGCAATTCCACCCCGAGTCCATACTCACCGAACACGGCCACGCTTTGTTGAACAACTTTTTGAAAATGCAACAGCCATGACCAGCATCACACCCAGCGAAGCCTTGCAGCGCACCATCGAGCACCGTGAAATCTTTCACGACGAAATGCTGCACCTGATGCGCATGATCATGAATGGCGAGATCACGCCCCTGATGACGGCCGCCATCCTGACGGGCTTGCGTGTGAAGAAAGAAACCATTGGCGAAATCACCGCTGCAGCGCAAGTCATGCGGGAGTTCTCCACCAAGGTCGAGGTGGCCGATCGCAGCCACTTGGTGGACATTGTGGGCACGGGTGGCGACGGTGCCAACACCTTCAACATCTCTACCTGCGCCATGTTTGTCGCCGCCGCTGCAGGCGCCAGGGTCAGCAAGCATGGCGGTCGCAGTGTCAGCAGCAAAAGCGGCAGCGCCGATGTGCTGGAAAGCCTGGGGGTGCAGATCAACCTCAGTCCAAGTGCCATTGCCCAAAGCATTGCCGAGGTGGGCATTGGTTTTATGTTTGCGCCCAACCACCACCCCGCGATGAAAAACGTGGCGCCTGTGCGCAAAGAGTTGGGTGTGCGAACTATTTTCAACATCTTGGGGCCGCTCACCAACCCAGCTGCTGCGCCGAACATTTTGATGGGCGTGTTCCACCCTGACTTGGTGGGTATTCAAATCCGCGCCTTGCAGCGCTTGGGTGCCGAGCATGCCTTGGTGGTCTATGGAAGAGACGGCATGGACGAGGTCAGCTTGGGTGCTGCCACCTTGGTGGGCGAGTTGAAACACGGCGAAATCACCGAGTATGAAATTCACCCCGAAGACTTTGGCCTCACCATGGCCAGTCACCGTGCTTTGCGGGTGGACACGCCAGAGCAGTCACGTGACATGGTGTTGTCGGTGCTGGATAACCAAGCGGGAGCGCCACGTGACATCGTTGCTTTGAATGCTGGCATTGCCCTGTACGCGGCCAACGTCGCACCCACCATGGCTTCAGGCATTGCATTGGCGCAGCAAGCCTTGGCGCAAGGTTTGGCCAAAACCAAGTTGGCACAATTGAAAGAATTCACCGCCCAACACGCGGCGTAAACCACAAAGGCACCGCTGTGAGCGACATACTGAACAAAATCGTCCAAACCAAGCACGAAGAAATTGCACTTCGAAAACGTGCTGTGTCTTTGGAGGCGGTACGCGCTGACGCACAAAGCCGTGTCCTGACCCGCGATTTTGAAGGCGCTTTGCGTCGCAAGATTGCCGCAGGTCACGCCGCGGTCATTGCCGAAGTGAAAAAAGCCAGCCCTTCCAAAGGCCTGCTGCGCGAAGACTTCATCCCCGCCGACATTGCCCAAAGCTATGCCGTGGGCGACGGCAAAGTCAGCGCTGCGTGTTTATCGGTGCTGACCGATCAACAGTATTTCCAAGGCAGCAACGATTACCTCAAGCAAGCCCGTGCATCGTGCGACTTGCCGGTGCTGCGCAAAGACTTCATGGTCGACATCTACCAAATCTACGAGTCACGCGCCATGGGCGCTGACTGCGTGCTGCTGATCGCTGCTTGTTTGGACGATGCGCAAATGGCCGAGTTTGAAGCTGCCGCTCGCAGCTTGGACATGGTGGTCTTGGTCGAGGTGCATGACCGCGCAGAACTCGACCGTGCTTTGAAGCTCAAGACCCCGCTGCTGGGCGTGAACAACCGTAACTTACGCACTTTCGAGGTGTCCTTGGACACCACCTTGACGCTGATGGTGGATTTGCCCGCTGACAAATTGCTGGTCACCGAGAGCGGCATCGCCAACCGCGACGACGTCACCCGCCTGCGTGCAGCTGGCGTACATGCATTTTTGGTCGGCGAGGCCTTTATGCGAGCACCCGAGCCAGGCGAGGCTTTGGCCGCTTTGTTCGGTGACTAAGCACAACAGTTTGCTAGCGATCGATCCGCTGGCTTGGCCAGTGCACCCTTCATGGCAAGACTTGGTCGACAGGTTTTGGCGCAGCCAGCAAGGTGAGGTTTTGCTTCCTTTTTTGCGGAAACGTTTGCAAGCCGGAGCGCAAATTTACCCCCCAGAGCCTCTTCGGGCTTTGTGCTTGAGCCCTTTGTCTGAGGTCAAAGTCGTCATCTTGGGCCAAGACCCCTACCACGGCATGGGTCAGGCCGAGGGCTTGGCTTTTTCTGTGCCCACTGGGGTTGTTGCGCCACCTTCGCTTCGCAATATCTTCAAAGAATTGCAGCGAGACCTTGGTCAAGCCCCGCCTTTTGAGGCCAGCCTGAGTCCTTGGGCGGCAAAGGGGGTGTTGTTGCTCAACACCTGTTTGACAGTTGAGGATGGCTTGCCTGCCAGTCATTCCAAACAAGGTTGGGAGGCGCTCACTGACGAAATGATTCAAGCCATTGCTGAGTCCACCAAGGCCTGTGTTTTCATGTTGTGGGGTGCACACGCCCAGTCCAAGGCCCAGTTGATTACCCAAACCACCATCCATAAATCCTCAAGCTGCTTGCTTTTGGAGGCCAACCACCCCTCGCCCCTGTCCGCCTTGCGCGGACCTCAAGCTTTCATTGGGTGTGGACATTTTTCAAAGGCTCAGCAGTGGCTTGCGTCAAAAGGAATCTCAATAGACTGGAGTCTGGAGAACTAAAAACAGCAACTGCTTGAAGGAATTGGCATTTTTCTGGGGCCATCATCCGTTTTCAGGGGCGAAATATGCTATAGTCTTTGGCTCGCTGGAGGGGTGCCCGAGTGGCTAAAGGGGGCAGACTGTAAATCTGTTGGCTTACGCCTACGCTGGTTCGAATCCAGCCTCCTCCACCACAAAGTGCTTGGGTGACCTGCAACTGTGATGACGGCCGTGGGCTTCAAGCCCGCAGTCTTTGATGCGGGAGTAGTTCAATGGTAGAACCTTAGCCTTCCAAGCTAATGACACGGGTTCGATTCCCGTCTCCCGCTCCAAGCGGTTTTTGGTGTGCAGGTGAAGAGTTTTCGCCCTTGTGGCTCAGTGGTAGAGCACTCCCTTGGTAAGGGAGAGGTCGCGGGTCCGATTCCCGCCAAGGGCACCAGTTACATTTTTGTTGTGAGTTTTTTTTTCGGAGTCGAAGAATGGCAAAAGGCAAGTTTGAGCGGACCAAACCGCACGTGAACGTTGGCACGATTGGCCACGTTGACCATGGCAAGACGACGCTGACAGCGGCGATCACGACGATTTTGTCGGCGAAGTTTGGTGGT
>JBILIR010000131.1:0-5142 GCA_044368955.1 Limnohabitans sp. | reverse complement strand
ACTTGGCCACACTTTTCTTGAATGACTTGGCTGATGTGCTGCGCGATGCAGTAGACGATAGGTTTGAGTTTGTTCGCTACGGTGAATCATTGGCTTCAAGTCAAGCCAGCTTTGAGCCACTGGCCAAGGCTTTGGCTGCACCCAAAACCTTCATCGATCAAGTGTTACATGACTTAACCCTTGACACGTTTGACACGCATCAACCGCTCATGGTGTTGTTATCAGTGCCCTTCCCTGGCACGGTCTATGGTGCTTTGCGCATGGCGCAAAGCATCAAACAACATCATCCTAGTGTGACCATTGTGTTGGGTGGCGGCTATGTCAACACTGAACTGCGGTCTTTGAATGAGCCTCGTCTGTTTGACTTTGTGGACTACGTCACCTTAGACGCAGGTGAGCGTCCCCTGCTGGCCTTGCTTGAACACTTGCAAGGCAAACGGTCTGCACAGCGATTGGTACGCACCTTTGCGCATGTTAACAGCGGAGTCAAGTACATCAACTTTGCAGAACCCGATATTGCGTTTGACGATGTCGGCACTCCCACTTGGGATGGTTTGCCCATGCAAAGTTATTTGTCCTTGCTAGACATGCTCAACCCCATGCACCGCTTGTGGAGCGATGGCAGGTGGAACAAGCTGACCGTGGCGCATGGTTGTTATTGGAAGAAGTGCAGTTTTTGTGATGTATCCTTGGACTACATCTCGCGCTATGACGCTGCGACTGCACACACACTGGTAGACCGTATCGAGCGCATCGTGGCTGAAACAGGTCAGACGGGTTTTCATTTGGTGGACGAGGCTGCGCCTCCCAAAGCCTTGAAGGCCATGGCTGAGGAGCTTTTGCACAGGCGTTTAAACATATCGTGGTGGGGCAATATTCGCTTTGAGAAAACCTTCACGCCAGACCTTGCCGAGTTGCTGGCTGAAAGTGGTTGTATCGCCATGTCGGGCGGCTTGGAAGTAGCCAGTGACCGATTACTCGCATTGATGCAAAAAGGTGTGACAGTAGACCAAGTAGCAAGGGTGACGCATGGGTTTTCGCAATCTGGCGTGTTGGTTCACGCTTATTTGATGTATGGCTTTCCTACGCAAACCGTGCAAGACACCGTGGACGCTTTGGAATATGTAAGGCAACTGTTTCTTCATGGGTGCATTCAGAGCGGTTTTTTTCACCGCTTTGCTTGTACCGTGCATTCGCCTGTGGGCATGAATCCGCAAGACTATGGCGTCACATTGATCCCCTTGCCAGAGGGGTCATTTGCGCGAAACGACATTGGTTTTATAGACCCCACAGGCACCGACCATGATGTCTTGGGAAGAGGCTTGAAGAAAGCCATCTACAACTATATGCACGGCATAGGCTTGGAGGACGATGTTCGCCATTGGTTCGACTTAGCCAAAGGCCAATGCCCCAAACCTAAGGTGAAAAAAAACGCGATCGCCCAAGCCTTGGGCGAATCGCGCTGATAAAAAATGACTTAGCTGTTCTGCAAAGCAGAGATACGCTCTTCCAAGGGTGGGTGTGACGAGAACATCTTGCCCAAGCCACCGGTGATGCCCATGGCTTGCAAACTGGGTGGCAAGCCCTCTGACTGCATGTGCTGCAAACGAGCCAAGGCATTGATCATGGGTTGCTTGCGCCCCATCAATTGGGCAGCACCCGCATCTGCACGGAATTCGCGCTGACGGCTGAACCATGCCACCACGATGCTGGCGGCAATGCCCAAGACAATGTCTAAAACGATGCTGGTGATGTAGTAGGCCATGCCAGGACCGGTGTTTTCCTCGTCGTTTTTCCGCAAAGCGCTGTCTACCGCGTAACCAATGACACGGCTGAGGAAGACCACAAAGGTATTGAGCACACCTTGAACCAAGGTGAGCGTGACCATGTCGCCGTTTTGGATGTGCGCCACTTCGTGAGCGAGTACCGCTTCAACTTCCTCGCGGGTCATGCCTTGCAGCAAACCGGTGGAGACCGCAACCAGCGCAGAGTTGCGAAATGCGCCTGTGGCAAAAGCATTGGGCTCACCTTGGTAGATGGCTACCTCGGGCATTTCCAGACCAGCACGTTGCGACAGGGTTTTCACAGTGTCCAGCAACCAAGCTTCGTCAGCATTTTGGGGCTGGTCTATGACTTGTGCACCCGTGGACATCTTGGCCATCCACTTACTCATCAACAGAGAAATAAAGGCACCACCAAAGCCCATCACCATGGCAAAGCCCAGCAAAGCGCTGAGATTGAGTCCGTTGGCAGTCAGGAATTGGTTAACGCCGAGCAAGCTGGCGACAATACCCAGTACCAGCATAACGGCCAAGTTGGTGACGATGAGAAGAAAGACGCGTTTCATGAAGTCCTTTGAACTGGCCAAGAAGATGACCTGAGGCGGAAAATGGTAGGGGCTATTTTATTTTTTTCAATACCCTTGTTTTTTTGTGGACGAAAGACCTGCGTATCCACATAAAAGCTGGCATCTTCATTGGGCTTCCACCAACCGGGAACCCCCAAAACGGGTAGGGGTAAAAAGGGTTTAAGTTGCATTTCATTTGCATGAATTTGCTGTGACAACCAAGCGTCCAATGCACTGTCACCCGCGGCGTGAATATCTGAAGGGACTGGCAGACACAGCACATGTGCTGTGATGCTCTTATAGGGCTTGAGCAATTTCTCTAGCAAGGCATGGCCAAAAAGCGTGAGGTGTGCATCTTTCCATGCGGCGCGGTGTGTCACAAACAATGCTTGCCAGTCTTGCGCTTGCAATGCTTGCCACAAGACCTCAGGCGCACACAGCAATGCGGCGTTTTCATCGAACAAGGTGAGCGCATCGCGCAAGGCTCCCCGTTGCGAAGTCACACCTTCTTGTTGTATGGCTTGGGCTTGCAAGCGGTTGAGTTGTTGCTTGGTGCGGGGGAAACGCAACCAAGCTAACCCATTGAAGAAGTCGTGGGCATTGTTGCGTGTTGGTACGGTGTGCGTTCTGTAGATAAAGGCTTCATAAGCTTCATCTGTTGGCAGCGTGGTTTGGGGCACGGCCACAAAGTCTGTTTGCTTGGCGGCCAAGCAGGCGTGAAGGGCTTCTGGTTGCTCTTGCCAAGCATTCAAGATGTGGACGCCGTGGTGCTGCCAATGGTTGAACCAAGCATGAGCCCAAATGCTTTCAGGCAACACGTTGAGCCAAGGGTAAATTCAACACAGTGATTTCAGGAATTGAAGGAATTTCTCTGTCGTGATAAAGATATTGGCATCGAAATAGACACGTTTGCCATGCAGCTGGAATCCCCACTCCAGGGGAATGTCCTTGCTCATTCCCACTCTTTCCTGAGCTCTTCCACATATTGACTGAGCGGGGCTTGTTCATTGGATTGGTACACACCTTTGGAGATGCCAAGCAATGGCCGCAAAGAAACTTTTTTGTTCAAGCTACTGTGTACCGGTGTAAGTTGAATCACCCCGTTGACGACCGCGACTTGCAATGCGTCATTGGTCTTTAATTGCACTTGGTCAACCACATCTGCAGGCAATGTCAGCTGTCTTCGCTCCCGCATACGCACAGTTTCCATAGCGAACCCCCATCAGTTTTCAGAAATTTTATCCGTATTCTGAAAATCAAGGCATCAATCGCCACCCTACTGTCTCCCCTGCACGCAAAGGTTTGAGGCTGGTTTGGCCAAAGGGCAAGCTCTCAGGCAGGGTCCAGCTTTCACGCTGCAAAGTCACTTGGGTGGTATTGCGTGGCAAACCATAAAAATCGGGGCCATGCAAGCTGGCAAAACCTTCGAGCTTGTCCAGTGCCCCAGCGCTGTCGAAGGCCTCGGCGTAAAGCTCTAGCGCGGTCAAGGCGGTATAGCAACCTGCACAGCCACTGGCGTGTTCTTTCAAATGCGTGGCGTGGGGTGCGCTGTCGGTGCCCAAAAAGAAGCTCTTGCTTCCGGAGGTGACCGCGTCCACCAAAGCTTGGCGGTGCAATTCGCGTTTCAACACAGGCAAACAGTAGTAATGGGGGCGCACACCGCCCATGAAGAGCGCATTGCGGTTATAGAGCAAATGGTGGGCAGTGACGGTGGCGGCGGTAAAGCGCCCCGCTTGCGCCACGTACTGCGCGGCTTCGCGGGTGGTGATGTGTTCGAAAACGATTTTCAGCTCGGGAAAATCGCGCCGCAAAGGGATGAGGTGCTGGTCGATGAACACCGCTTCACGGTCGAAGAGGTCGATATGGGCGTCTGTCACCTCACCATGCACCAGCAAAGGCATGCCTACGCGCTGCATGGCCTCTAAGGCCTTGTGGGTATGGGCAATGGTGGTAACGCCAGAGTCGCTGTTGGTGGTCGCACCTGCGGGGTAGAGCTTGACTGCCACCACGCCTGCCGCGTGGGCCTGTTCAATTTCACTTGCAGGCGTGTTGTCGGTGAGGTAGAGCGTCATCAATGACTCGAACACCGCGCCAGCAGGCAAGGCTTGCAAGATACGCTGGCGGTATGCCAGTGCAAGTGAGGTGGTGGTGACGGGCGGCTTAAGGTTGGGCATGACCACCGCGCGGGCAAATTGGGCAGCGGTGTGCGCCAGCACATGGGGCAATACCTCGCCATCGCGAAGATGCACATGCCAGTCGTCGGGGCGGGTGAGGGTGAGTAAGTTTTGGGGCATGGTGCGATTGTCTAACAGACGCGTACCATGAAAAAACCCGCTACCTTGTGGGCAGCGGGTTTTTTGGTTCTTTATCCTTTAACTGGCAACTAGGCCAGCGTGGAAATTAGAAGCCGTGCTTGATACCAACTGAAGTTATGGTTGTCTTCAATGTTGAAGCTGCGCCTGCAATCGTGTCCACAGTTGCTTTGCCAGAAATTGCGTACGCAGTTGTACGCTTGCTCAGCGCGTAAGTCACAAACAAACGGCTGGCGGTGGATTCCACTGTTTTGCCAGTAGTTAAAACTGTAGTTACTGCATTTGCTGAAGTGAGGGCAGTGCCATCAGCTGTGCCTTTTTCGCTTGACACAGCATAACCAACACCAATTGCACCGAAAGGCACGCTGATGCCGGTGGTGCTGGTTTTAATCTGAGCTACTGTGTTGCCAGCTTTGATGGATGATGAGCCATAGAACACTTTTGCCATGCCAAAGTCATAGGTCACAGCAATCGCAGTGGTTT
>JBILIR010000153.1:0-4688 GCA_044368955.1 Limnohabitans sp. | reverse complement strand
TCGGCACTGGGCCCAGCCATTGGCCGATGCCGGTGTGCTCCACTTCAATACCAGCGTCAAAGCCCTGCGCCGACAAGCTAAGCAATGGCAGTTGGTAAGCGCTGACGACAAAGTGCTAGGCAGCTTTGACAGCGTGGTCTTGGCCATTCCCAATGTGCAAGCGGCCTATTTGCTGCGCCAGTCTGGCGCACCCGCTGCGCAATTCACAGCTTTGGCAGCCACCGAGGCCGTGAGCGTCGCCCCTTGCTGGACGCTGATGCTGGCCTTCCCCTTGGTGCAACCAGGGCTTGGGCAAATGGGTCCCCAATGGAATGTCGCGCAAAGCACCCATCACCGCATCGCTTGGGTGGCGCGTGAATCTTCCAAGCCTGGGCGCTCACCCATAGAACGCTGGACAGTGCAAGCCAGCGCAGAGTGGTCGCAAGAGCATGTAGAAGACGATGAGGCCCGTGTTGAGGCCAAGTTGTTGAAAGCGTTTGCAGAATTAACAGGCATCAGAGCAGAGCCGGGGTTCAGCCAAATCCATCTGTGGCGTTACGCGAAAACTTTGAAACCTGCTGGGCAAGCTTTTTTCTGGGACGACGAGCAACACATAGGTGTGTGCGGTGACTGGCTGATCGGTCACCGTGTCGAAGACGCTTTTGTCAGCGGACTGAGTCTGGCGCTCAGCCTACAAGCGCCACCCTAGGAATTTACTTTTTCTTGTAGGGCTTGTTGAACCAATTGGCCAGCATAAAGATCATCACAACGACCCACATAATCAAAAGGATGTGGTGTATTTGCATGGTGTGTCTCCTTGGTTTAAAAAATGAGGCTGAATGTTAGCGAACTTTTTTGGCGATGAGCGGATACATGGCATAAAGGGTGATCAGCAACAACACCACTTCGAGGCTGTAGACAAAGGCATAAGCCGTTCCAGAATCCACCACCAAAGCCATCAAGTCGCAAATGATACCGCCCAAACCCATGGCCAAACCGGCGGCGGTGGCTTGCACAGCCCCCCAAGCGCCCAAGGCCAAACCAGCCTGACCTGGGGGGGCATGGTTCATGGTGGCGGTCAAGGTGCCATGACCAAACAAACCCGCACCAAAACCAATCATCAAGGTACCCAAGGCGAATAACAGCAACGAGGCTTGGGGTGCCGACACCAACACCGCCAAGAAAGCAGGAATGCCGACCCAAACACCGCCGCAAGCCATGCGAAACGGGTCGGCGCCCCGGCCAAGCACCCGCGAAGCCCAAGCAAAACCAGTTAAGCCGCCCAAGGCCAACAAAGCAGTCAATAAGGTGGTGTCTGACACCTCTAAATGCAAAATTTCACCGCCAAAGGGTTCTAGCAATACATCGCCCATGCTGAACGCCATGGTGCCCACGCCCACCGCCAGCAAACGCCTGAGCGCGTTCTCACCTTGGGTGAAGTGCTTCATGGCAACCACAAAGTCCACGTCCTCCTCGTGCGGGTCGCCCAGCCGTCGTGTGCGGGCTTCTTGTTTCCATAAGGCGGTGATGTTGAGCACCAAGGTCAACACGGCGGCCGCTTGTACCGATCGGATCAAGGCGCCAGGTGAAAAGTCACGCAGCCAATAGCCAAACAACAAGGCGCTGAGAATCATGCCAACCAACAGCATGAAATACATCAGGCCCACCACTTTAGGGCGGGATTCAGGCGGGGATAAATCGGTGGCCAATGCCAAGCCAGCCGTTTGAGTGGTGTGCATACCTGCGCCCACCAACAGAAAAGCGACTCCCGCTGCCAAATGGCCTACCCAATCTGGGGCATGGGCGGACTGTCCTAAGCGACCCAAGACCAGCAAAGCAAAGGGCATGATGGCAAAACCACCAAACTGCAGCAAAGTGCCCATCCAAATATACGGAACGCGACGCCAGCCCAAGGCCGAGCGGTGGTGGTCAGAGCGAAAACCTATCAGGGCACGAAAAGGTGCAAACAGCAAAGGCAAAGCAATCATGATGGCCACCAAAGCAGCGGGTACTTTGAGTTCCACGATCATGACGCGGTTGAGCGTACCAACCAGCATGGCCAAAGCCATGCCTACAGAAATTTGAAAAAGCGATAAACGTAGTAGCCGACTTAAGGGCAGCGTATCGGTGGCTGCGTCAGCGAAAGGGAGAAACTTCAGGCTGATATGTAGCCAACCACGCGAGAGTTTGGAAGACCCAGTCATATAAAAAATGGACCGGAAAGACAAGCCATCCGGTCCATCCTAAATGAAATACCCGAACTTAAGCCGTTGGCGTCGCAACGGTCTGTGTGACCGCAGCTGTCGCCGCACTGCCATTCAGGAATTTCTTGACCCAAGTGGTGTTGAGGGTCAGCGCCAAATGCACCGAGAACGATGCAATAGCGACTGCAGCGATGAAAATAGGAATGCCCACTGAGGGCTTGACCACTGTCCAAATTTTTCCGTAGATCATGTGGTGCTCCTATTATTTCAGCCAAGGGGAGTAGATGTACGCAAGCAAATGCGCCAGCGCGGCAATCATTCCAAAGATTTGAGTTCCCTGGATGAGGTGCCGATGAATCTCTTCTGACTCGGCTTCTGTGAGGCCTGTTGGCCCTACTTTGTCTGACATGTTGTTATCTCCTTGAAAGATCTTCACGTCCGTGCTGAACCCGCACGAGGGTTATTTATGACCCCCATGGCCACAAATTCTTAAATCCTTACTTTCTCATTGTTATTTTAAGTTTACATCTTAATCTGTCAATCTAAATTTACATACTTAAGGGTTTACCATTGGGTTAAAGTCCTGTGTCACTCTAAGCCTTTGAAAATAATCACTATTCCATGTACATAGGACGCTTCGCCCCCTCTCCAACTGGTCCTTTGCACGCCGGTTCTTTGGTTGCGGCACTGGCCAGTTGGCTGGATGCCCGTCATCACGGGGGTCTATGGCAGGTGCGTATAGAAGATGTGGACACGCCTCGCTGCGTGGCTGGCGCGGATGGCATCATCTTGAAACAATTGGCTGATTGCGGCTTGCTGCCAAACAGCGAAGTCCTTTACCAATCGACACGCGGGGCTGCTTACCAAAATGCCCTAGAGAGTTTGGTGACCAAGGGCTGGGCCTATGCCTGCGCTTGTTCTCGCAAAGACATTGAA
The DNA here is from genome assembly GCA_044368955.1 of Limnohabitans sp. Taxonomy (GTDB): domain Bacteria; phylum Pseudomonadota; class Gammaproteobacteria; order Burkholderiales; family Burkholderiaceae_C; genus Limnohabitans. Next base: position 1,569 of record JBILIR010000153.1, on the reverse strand, counting down.
GATGCGCAAGGTGAACGCCCTCGCCACAGTGCGGCGGTCTACCCCGGCACATGCCGAGAAGGCTTGAAGGGCAAAGCCGCCCGTGCATGGCGCTTGAACGTGCAAAAGGTCATGGCCGATTTGGCACTGCCAACGCCTTGGGTGTGGCAAGACCGAAGGCTTGGCAGGCAACAGCAAGATGTTGCGCAAAAGGTGGGCGACTTTGTGCTCAAACGTGCCGATGGCCTGTGGGCATACCAACTGGCGGTGGTGGTGGACGATGCGTTTCAAGGCATCACCCACGTGGTGCGCGGCGCGGATTTGGCCGACAACACGCCTCGCCAAATGCTGCTGCAACAAGCGCTGGGTTTGCCCACCCCTGCCTATATGCATACACCGCTGGTGATGGGCGCAGATGGCGAAAAACTCAGCAAGCAAAACAGTGCACAAGCGCTGGACTTAAGCAGCCCAATGGCTGCATTGAATAACGCGGCCAAAGTGCTGGGCTTGCCTGCTTTTGAAGGAAGGTGTGAGCAAGCCCTGACGCATTGGGCCGGGCTTGAAATCTGGGGCAGATAATCCCTTCACTTTCAGCTTTGCTTATGACCGCCCCGCCTCCCCACATCAGCCACCCCAAAACCATCAAAAGTTTTGTTACCCGCGCCGGTCGCACCACCACGGGGCAGGCCAAGGCATTGGCAGATCTAGGTCCGCTTTTTGTGTTGCCCTTTCAGCAGCAAACCTTGGCCCCTGAGAAGGTGTTTGGCCGCTCAGCACCGCTGATCTTGGAGATTGGTTTTGGCATGGGCGACGCCACCGCGCACATTGCCGCTGTCAGGCCTGAAGACAATTTCTTGTGTTGCGAAGTCCATGAGCCAGGCGTAGGCGCTTTGCTTAAACGTGTGGGCGAGCAAAGCCTTGGCAATATCCGCATCCTGCAACACGACGCGGTAGAGGTGTTGGAACACATGCTGACACCCCAGAGTTTGGATGGGGTGCATATCTTTTTTCCCGACCCGTGGCATAAGCTGCGCCACCACAAACGCCGTCTGATTCAAGCACCCTTTGTGACGCAACTTTTAAAGCGCATGAAACAAGGCGCTTACCTGCATCTGGCAACCGACTGGCAACCTTATGCTGAGCACATCTTGTTAGTTTTTCAAGCAGAACCGGCTTTGGTCAACGCCAGCAACCGACCCGACGGCTATGCGGATCAACCCATCTATCGGCCCTTGACCAAGTTTGAAAACCGCGGCCTGCGCCTAGGCCACGGCGTGTGGGACTTGGTGTTTAAAAAAGCTTAAAGCCGCTCTGCCACCCACCCCTGAACACTGGCCAGCGCAGCATCCAAGCCAGCGGGCTGTGTGCCGCCGGCCATGGCCATGTCGGGCTTGCCGCCGCCCTTGCCGCCCACTTGCTGGGCGACAAAATTCACCAATTCACCGGCTTTGACTTTGCCGAGGGTGTCGGCAGTCACCCCAGCGGCGATTTGCACCTTGTCGCCATCGACGCTCGCCAAGACCACCACCGCGGTTTTGAGCTTGTCTTTGAGCTTGTCCAAGGTTTCGCGCAAAGCTTTGGCATCCGCGC
>JBILIR010000130.1:0-5184 GCA_044368955.1 Limnohabitans sp. | reverse complement strand
CGCCCTCACCGCTACCGACGACGACTGGAACATGGCGTTCAACCTGAATGTCCGCTCGCAGTTTTGGGCGATTCAGGCCGCCTTGCCCAAAATGATTGCCCAAGGCGGGGGCAGCATCATCAACATGGCCAGCGTGGCCTCCAGTCTCAAAGGTTTGCCCAACCGCTTTGTGTATGGGGCGAGCAAAGCCGCTGTCATTGGCTTGACCAAGGCCGTGGCCGCCGACCATGTGCGCCAAGGCATTCGTTGCAATGCCATTTGCCCTGGTACGGTGGATACCCCCTCGCTGCAAGACCGCATCAACAGCCAAGCCGATCCGGTGCAAGCCCGCAAAGACTTTGTCGCTCGCCAACCCATGGGCCGTTTGGCGCAAGCCCATGAAATCGCGCCCATTGTGGTGTTTTTGGCCAGCGACGAATCGCAATTCACCACCGGACAGGCTTACTCAGTCGATGGCGGCATGACCATTTGATCTTCAAAGGAATACAGATGAACCAACTCGATATGCAAGGTCGCCATGCGGTGGTGACGGGAGGCGCAAGTGGCTTGGGTTTTGCCATGGTGGAGCGCTTGCTGCGTTCCGGCGCACAGGTCACGGTGTGGGACTATGACGCGGCAGGCATGGCCAAGGCCGAAGCCGAGTTCAAACAAGCCGTGCCTAGCGCGGTGGTGCACAGCGTGAAGGTGGATTTGACCCAGCATCCCGAGGTGGTGGAAGCAGTGAAGAAAAGCATCGCCTTCGCACCCGTGGACGCCTTGGTTAACAGCGCGGGTATTTCCGGCCCGAACATGAAATCGTGGGACTACCCGCTTGCCGATTGGCACAAGGTGTTTGATATCAATGTGAATGGCCTCTACTACTGCTGCCGTGAGTTGGCGCCCCACATGAAGTCGCGTAACTATGGGCGCATCGTTAACGTCGCGTCTGTCGCCGGCAAAGACGGCAACCCCAACGCCAGCGCTTACAGTGCCAGCAAAGCGGCCGTGATTGCGTTGACCAAATCGCTTGGCAAAGAGTTGGCTGACACCGGTGTGCGTGTCAACTGCGTCACCCCTGCAGCGGTGAAGACGCCGATCTTTGACCAGCTGACGCCCGAGCACATCCAGTTCATGCTCAGCAAAATTCCCATGGGCCGCTTTGGTACGCCGGACGAAATTGCCGCCATGGTGGCTTGGCTGTGTACCGAAGACTGTTCGTTCTCGACAGGCGCGGTGTTTGATTTGTCGGGTGGTCGATCCACCTATTGATTTTTTACAGGAGCAAAAATGAAACTTGTGCGCTATGGCCAAATGGGCCGCGAAAAACCCGGCCTCATCGATGCAGACGGCAAACTGCGTGACTTAAGCCAAGTCATTACAGACATCACGCCAGAGCATTTAAGCGACAAGGCCTTGGCCAAACTTTCGCGCATCAAGACCGCCACGCTGCCCTTGGTCAAGGGCAAACCCCGCATGGGTTGCCCCATCAGCCATGTGGGCAAATTCATCGCCATCGGTTTGAACTATGCCGACCACGCGGCTGAATCCAATATGCCTCTGCCCAAAGAACCCGTGGTGTTCATGAAGGCCAACAGCTGCGTACAAGGCCCCAATGACGACATCATGCTGCCCAAAGGTTCGCTCAAATCCGACTGGGAAGTCGAACTGGGCGTGGTGATTGGCACCCGTGCCAGTTATGTATCGCAAGCGCAAGCGCTGAACTACGTGGCAGGTTATTGCACCATCAACGATGTGTCCGAGCGTGAATACCAATTGGAGCGTGGCCTCACATGGGACAAGGGCAAGGGTTGCGACACCTTTGGTCCCATCGGTCCTTGGTTGGTCACGCGTGATGAAGTGCCCCAGCCCCAACGTTTGTCCTTGTGGCTAGACGTCAATGGTGTGCGTATGCAAACCGGCAACACCAAAACCATGGTCTTCAATGTGGCTAAATTGGTCAGCTACGTCAGCCAGTTCATGACCTTGATGCCCGGCGATGTGATCACCACCGGTACACCCCCTGGTGTGGGCATGGGCATGAAGAAAAACGGCAAACCTGCGCCGGTCTTCCTTAAAGCGGGTGACACCATGTCCTTGGGCATTCAAGGTCTGGGTGAGCAGCACCAAAAAGTAGTGGCTTATAAAAAGCACTGATGAAAGCGTGATGTGAAAAAAGCGGTCCTGGTATTTCTCTCCTTGGTGCTATTGCACGGGACCGCGGTCACACAAACGCCCTCAGATAAACCGGTGGTGCCACAAGAGGTATACAGGCAACCTGTGGCGGGCTTGACGGCCAAACAAATGCAGGTTTTTCTTCAAGGCGAGCGGGTCTTCACCAATTTTTGGATGGCGGTGAACAACCCCGTTATTCCCTTGGTGTGGGATTTGTCGCAGCCTGGGCCTGCAGGCGGCGAATGGGGTTTGGGTCCTATGTTTTTGGCGACCAACTGCGCTTCGTGCCACCTCAATGCAGGGCGTGGCAGAGCCTTAGACAACAGCGGCAGCTTGGCCATTCAACATGTGTTGCGTATCTCGGTGCTTGGTGAGGGGCCGCATGGTTCGCCCAAACCTGACCCCAACTACGGCACGGACATCCAAATGTTCGACACCGTCACTCGCAAAGACCCAGAAGCGCGAGCAGGTGAAGCCGAGGTTTACATCGACTGGTCAAGCAAGACCTTCACCTTTCCCGATGGTGAAACCTTGGCCTTGCGTCAACCCAAGGTACGGGTAGAAAAACTCAATTTCGGTCCCTTGGCTGATGGCGTGATGCTGTCACTGCGAAACAGCCAAGCCATGGTGGGCATGGGTTATTTGGAAGCCATCAGCGAAAAAGATATTTTGCAAGTGGCGCAGCAGCAAAAAGCGCAAGGGCTTAACGGCCGCCCCAACTACGTGCGTGACGACATCAACAAGAAGCAAGCCATGGGCCGCTTTGGTTGGAAGGCCAACCAACCCAGTATCAAGCAACAAATTGCAGCAGCGTTTGCTGCAGACATAGGCGTCACATCTTCGCTTTACCCATTCACCGAGTGCACGCCTGTGCAGCACGAGTGCTTGGCTGCGATCAAAGCCCCTAAGCCCGAGTTGCGTCCTGAGATGTGGGAAGCCATCACTTTTTGGAACCAGTCCTTGGCAATACCTGAGCGCCGCGATGTGGACAAGCCCGAGGTCAAGCGCGGTGAGGCCTTGTTTGCGTCATCGGGTTGTGCCATGTGCCATGTGCCGGAATGGCGCACCGGCAAATACCCAGCTGTTCCCGTTATTTCTAACCAACGCATTCGTCCCTATACCGACTTGCTGTTGCATGACATGGGCCCCGACTTGGCCGATGGCCGCTCCGACTTCAAGGCCAGCGGCAGCGATTGGCGTACACCCCCGTTGTGGGGCATAGGTTTGTCCAAGCAGGTGAGTGCCAGCACCTCGTTTTTGCACGATGGACGTGCGCGTAATTTGCTAGAAGCTGTTGTTTGGCATGGTGGCGAGGCCCAAGCGTCGCGGGACAAGTTCACCGCTTTACCGGCCGAGCAGCGCAAAGACTTGATCACATTTTTAGAGTCGCTGTAAACACGTCATTGCGAGCGTAGCGAAGCAAGCTCTTGTCATTGCGAAGGGCGAAGCCCTGAAGCAATCCAGATCGCCACGTCGCTACGCGCCTCGCGATGACTTGTACTCTCCATCGTCACGTCCTCGCGATGACAGGCCCTCAAGGCGTCATTGCGAGCGTAGCGAAGCAATCTCCAGGCTGACGGTTTGTATGCCCGGCAAACTCGGCGCTTTAAAAGTTTCTTTGTCAAACGCGGTGTCCCCCTCGGGGTCGGGCACACCCGTGGTTTTCAAACCCTTGAAGTCAAACAAGCTGTGGTCCAACAAGTGCGAAGGGGCCACGTGTTGCAGCGAATTGAACATGATGTCCAAACGCCCGGGGTGTTTTTTCTCCCACTCTCGCAACATATCGCCCACTTGCTGGCGCTGCAAACCATCTTGGTTGCCGCACAAAGTGCAAGGAATGATGGGAAAAGCGCGGTGCGCCGCCCAACTTGCCAAGTCACGCTCGGCCACAAACGCCAATGGACGGATGACGATGTGGTGACCGGCATCACTCACCAACTTCGGCGGCATGCTTTTCAACTTGCCACCAAAAAACATGTTCAAGAAAAAGGTTTGCAAGATGTCATCGCGGTGATGACCCAAGGCAATTTTGGTCGCGCCAATCTCATCGGCGACTCTGTACAAAATGCCACGGCGCAAACGGCTGCACAAGCTGCACATGGTTTTGCCTTCGGGAATTTTGCTCTTCACAATCGAGTAGGTGTCTTGCGTCTCAATACGAAACGGCACACCCAATTGGCTTAAGTAGTCAGGCAACACATGCGCTGGAAACCCCGGCTGTTTTTGGTCCAAGTTGACCGCGATGATGTCAAAGTGAATGGGGGCACGGGCTTTGAGTTTGAGCAAGATGTCGAGCATGCCGTAGCTGTCTTTGCCGCCCGACATGCAGACCATCACCTTGTCGCCTTCTTCAATCATGTTGAATTGAACAATGGCTTCGCCCACCTGACGGCACAGGCGTTTTTCCAGCTTTTGGGTTTCGCGTTCAATTTGCATGGTGTTTACCATGATCCCGCCTCCATGCGGATAGCGACTTCGCAGTCGTCAAAAATTTCCAGTTTGGTGATTTTCACCCGAACCGCTTGCACCCCTTGCAGTTGCATCAAGCGGTGGCACAGTTTGCCAATCATGGTCTCTAGCAAGTTGACATGCTCGGCGGTGCATTCATCGATGATGATTTGCCGCACCTTGCGGTAGTCGAGAACGCGGTAGATGTCGTCGGCTTCGGGCAACAGAGGTTGTGCACCCAAGCTGAGTTCGGCATCTACCTGAATCGGTTGGGGTGCCTTTTTTTCGTGGGCCAAAATGCCCAAGTCTGCGTTAAAGCGCAGGCCTGTCAGTGAAAGAATTTGTTGAGGGCTTGTGTGCATAGGGGAGGCTTGCTACCAAGTTTTACAGCCTACACGCTCGGTGCCTATAGATAAGCAGTCGGGATAGACATCGGGTTTTGAGGTGTTGACGCGCGCCGCCATGATCTGGGGATGCGACATGAGTTGATGGAATATGGTGTCGCACAATGTTTCTTGTAACTCGTGGTGGGTGACGCCTACGGTTTGTTGAATGATTTCCCGCAAAAAATCATAGTTGAGGGTG
>JBILIR010000129.1:0-5190 GCA_044368955.1 Limnohabitans sp. | reverse complement strand
GCCTGTGGGATTTCCCTTGCGAGAACCTTTGCTGACACTGAAATACACCGCCGATGTCTCGGCGAATTTAGGACGCCCTGCGCAAACCATTGTGGATGCACGCTCTCCTGCACGCTACAAAGGGGAGACCGAACCTTTCGATCCTGTTGCTGGGCATATACCCGGCGCCTTGAACCGCCCCTTCAACAGCAACTTCAACGCCCAAGGCTTCATGAAGTCGCCTACAGAACTTAAAGCCGAGTTTGAAAGCTTGCTCAACGGTCGTGACGCCAGCAGTGTGGTGCACCACTGCGGCAGTGGCATCAGCGCTGTACCCAATGTGTTGGCCATGGAAGTCGCTGGACTGGGTAAGACGGCACTGTATGCAGGCAGTTGGAGCGAGTGGTGCAACACACCAGGTCTGCCCTGCGCACAGGGCTAAAAACCTCAATGCCAGTGCATCCACTGCACCGCAGCAGTCACCATGGCAATGCCTGCAAACAACCAAAGTACCTGCATCCCCGTCTCGACTGCTGACAGGCGTTTTTGCAACTGCGGTATCAGATCAGCCAAGGCCACATAGACATAACTGCTGCTGGCGATCACCAACAAAAACGGCAACCAAGCTTCGTGACCTTCGATCAGGAAAAAGCCCGCCAAGCCGCCCACCACCGTCACACCACCGGCCAAGCACAGTTTGAGCAAAGCATTGCGTCCCCGCCCTAAGCCGCGTTGCAAAACGGCCAAATCGCCCATATGGTGGGGAATTTCATGCGCCAGCACCGCCACCGAAGCAGCCACGCCCAAGCTGAAATTGGTCATGAAAGCAGCTGCCACCAACACCCCGTCCCCAAAGGCGTGGACGCTGTCACCCGTCAGTACCGCCCAACTGCCTGCCAAACCCTCTTCAGTTGGGTGGTCATGAGAATGGGTGCCTTGGTGATGGTGGGCCCCATGGTGGCCCTGTCCATGCTCATGGCCGTGGTGCCATAACTCGGCCTTATCTAATAGAAAAAAGAAGACCAAACCCAAGAGCAAGGTTAAAAACAAGCTGTGGGGCGCTGAGTCAGACTCAAAAGCCTCTGGCAATAAGTGCAAAAAAGCGGTTGCCAGCAAGGCCCCAGCGGCGAGGCTCAGCAAATGTTGGGTAAATCGGGCCATCAGGGCACGGGCGAGCAAAGCCGCAATCAACACACTGCCCACACCCGCACACAAAGTACCCACGATGATGGTCCATACCGAAATAGTCATGCCAGGTCTTTGATGGTCTAAAAACCCTGTCTGCGGGACAGGGGATGTGGGCAAAACACCATTATGCGCCCCGCCCAAAAGCTTCAATTCGCATGAATTTTGTCTTTATTAACCAAATTGTGTCGTAAATTAGCAAATTAACGCCATAAACAGGTATCTAGGCATTCACTTTTAACTCAAAAATCAATTAAAGTAACTTTAAGTATTGTTTTTTGAGGATTTTGTGATGAATTTATCATTCATATTTGGTGCTTCTAGGTTTTTCAGGTTCAGTTTGGTTTGCTTATTGATGGGGCTGAACATGTCAGCGGCCATGGCAACTGCCGGTAAGCAAAGCAGCCCCAAGCCCTTGAACACTTGCATCATGGGTGCAGCCAAGTACCACGACGTCAACCCTTACCTGTTACGCGCTATTTTGGTGGTGGAAAGCAGCCTTAATCCCAAGGCACTTAATGTCAATTCCAACGGTACAAGGGATATCGGCGTTGCCCAAATCAACTCCATACATCTACCGGTTTTGCAAAACCATGGCATCAACGAAAGTCACCTCATGGACGGATGTGTCAACACCTACGTGGGCGCATGGCTGTTGCGCAAGCAAATTTCAAGATATGGCTTGAATTGGTTCGGTATCGCGGCTTACCACTCGGTCACGCCTGACAAAAATTACCGCTACCAAGTCTTGGTCTACAACGAAATGGTTCGAAGTGGCGCCATCCAAAACATCGCCATGACTGTCCCACCACTGTCGCGATAGGCCCTCTTGAACATTCTCATCGTTCACCAAAATTTTCCAGGCCAATTTAAACACTTGGCTCCAGCTTTAGCCGCGCAAGGTCATCAGGTTGTGGCCTTCAGTACGCGAAACCACGAAGCCAAGCTATGGCAAGGGGTCAAAGTGATTCCTTACACAATAAAACGTGGTAGTGGACGTGACATACACCCCTGGGTCAGCGACTTCGAAAGCAAAGTGATTCGGGCTGAAGCTGCCTTCCAACATGCCCTGAGCTTGCGAGAAAAAGGCTTTGTGCCCGATGTGACATTGGCCCATCCAGGTTGGGGTGAGAGTTTGTTTTTGAACGAGGTTTGGCCCCAAGCCAAGTTAGCCATTTATGCAGAATACTTCTACCAAAGCAACGGTGGCGATGTGGGGTTTGATCCTGAGTTTGCGCGTAAATCTTCAGGAGACGCTTGCCGTCTGCGTATCAAAAATCTGAACTACTCCCTGCATTTTCAAACCGCAGATGCAGGGCTGTCGCCAACGCACTGGCAAGCCAGCACCTTTCCACCCGAGTTTCAAAAAAAAATCCGCGTGATTCATGATGGAATAGATACCGATGTGGTCAAGCCTGACCCTCAAGCTCGTTATGTTGTGAGCCCCCAACTCACCTTGCGCCGCCACGACGAAGTGGTCACCTTTGTCAACCGCAACCTTGAGCCTTACCGTGGTTACCACGTGTTCATGCGTGGCTTGCCCCAGCTGCTCATACAGCGCCCCAAGGCCCATGTGGTGGTGGTGGGTGGTGACGAGGTCAGCTACGGTTCAGCGCCGAAAAATGGCGCAAGTTGGAAGCAAATTTTCATTGATGCGGTACGCCCCCACATCAATGACGCGGATTGGTCACGGGTGCATTTTGTGGGTAAATTGCCTTATGAAGACTACATGGCATTGATGCAGGTAAGCAGCGTGCATGTCTACCTCACCTACCCATTTGTATTGAGCTGGAGCTTGCTAGAAGCCATGGCCATGGGTGCAGCCATCGTGGCCAGCGACACAGCGCCTGTGGCAGAGGTCATTGAGCATGGCATCAACGGCTTGCGGGTGCCTTTTTTCGATGCGCTGCAATGGGTCAGCACGATTACCGACTTACTCGATAACCCCGCCATGCGCGAACGCTTGGGCCAACAAGCCCGACAAACCATTGTGCAGAACTACGACCTGCACAGCGTTTGCTTGCCTCAGCAGCTGGCATGGGTCAATGCGCTTGGTCCCAGTTGGCCCCCACCCCCACTTCGGCCAGCAGCGGCACCTTGAGCTGCGCCACCCCCGCCATGATGCGCGGCACCTCGGTTTTGAGCCAATCAATTTCACCCTCGGGCACCTCGAACACCAATTCATCATGGACCTGCATGATCATGCGGGTACCGCGCCCCTCTTGGTCCAACACCTGCTGCACCTTGACCATGCTGAGCTTGATGAGGTCGGCCGCTGTGCCTTGCATGGGCGCGTTGATGGCAGCACGCTCAGCCCCACCGCGGCGCGGCCCATTGGGTGAGTTGATCTCGGGCAAATACAAACGCCTGCCAAACACCGTCTCCACATAGCCCTGCGCTTTGGCTTGGGCACGGGTGTCGTCCATGTAGCGCTTGACACCCGCAAAGCGCTGGAAGTAACGCTCGATGTAGTTTTTGGCTGCCGTGTTGTCGATGCCCAGCGCTTTGGCCAAACCAAAGGCGCTCATGCCGTAAATCAAACCGAAATTGATCACCTTGGCATAGCGGCGTTGCTCGCTGCTGACCGCATCGGGGGTCAGGCCAAACACCTCGGCCGCCGTGGCTTTGTGCACATCCAAGCCATCGTGAAAGGCTTTGAGCAAGGCCGGGTCGTCACTGATGTGGGCCATGATGCGCAACTCGATTTGGCTGTAATCCGCACTGGCGATCACGCTGCCCGCAGGGGCCACAAAAGCCTCTCGCACTTTGCGCCCCTCAGGCGTGCGGATGGGGATGTTTTGCAAATTGGGATCGTTGCTGGACAAGCGCCCCGTCACCGCCACCGCTTGCGCGTAATGGGTATGAACGCGGCCGGTGCGCGGCTGCGCCAATTGCGCCAGCTTATCGGTGTAGGTGCCTTTGAGTTTGGACAGCGAGCGGTGCTCCAAAATTTTGGCAGGCAGCGGGTAATCGTCGGCGAGTTTTTCCAACACTTCTTCATCGGTGCTGCGAGCTCCAGTGGCGGTTTTTTTGATCACCGGCAAACCGAGTTTGTCGAAAAAGATTTCACCCAATTGTTTGGGTGAGGCCAGGTTGAAGGGCTGGCCCGCAATCGCATACGCCTCTTGTTCGAGTTGCATGATGCGCTGGCCCAAGCTGTGGCTTTGCGCGGCCAAAGTGGGCGCGTCGATCAGCACACCATTGCGCTCGATGCGGTACAGCGCCTCGCTGCTGTCGATTTCCAGTTGGTACACAAAGCGGAGCTTGTCGTCGGCTTGCAAGAGGGGCCACAAGCGCTGGTGCACGGCCAAGGTGAAATCGGCGTCCTCACACGCATAGTGCGACGCCTTGGCCACGTCCACTTGGGCGAATGAAATTTGGTGCACCCCTTTGCCGCACAGCTCTTCATAGGACAAGCCTTGGCGGCCCAAGTGCCGCAGCGCCAAGCTCTCCAAGCCATGCGGTTTGTGCACCTCCAACACATAGCTTTGCAGCATGGTGTCGTGCACATAGCCTTGCACCTCGATGCCGTGGTTGGCGAAGACATGGCGGTCGTACTTCACATGCTGTCCCAGCTTGTGTTTCGCTGGGTTTTCTAACCACGGTTTGAGCTTGGCCAGCACTTCATTCAGGGGCAATTGCGTGGGCGCATCGGCGGCGTTGTGGCCCAAGGGGATGTAAGCGGCCTCGCCTGCAGTGATGCACACGCTGATGCCCACGATTTGCGCTTGCATTTCCGCCAGAGAGGTGGTTTCGGTGTCCAAGGCCACCAAGTCGACAGCCTCGATTTTTTGCAACCACGCGCCAAAGCTGTCCCAATCGAGCAGGGTGTCGTAGTGCACCTCGGTGCTCACCGCGGGTGCAGGTGCATCAAACAACACACCCACCTCGCCCACACCCGAATCGTTCAACGGGCCACGGGCGGCTTTGGCGGAAGGCTCTGCACCCTCGCCGGCTTCCAATGCAGTGACCAAGCCTTTGAAGCCGTATTGCTTGTAAAAATCAATCAAGCCGGCAGAGTCGGGG
>JBILIR010000128.1:0-5238 GCA_044368955.1 Limnohabitans sp. | reverse complement strand
GATGCTGGCCCCCGCACCGCCGAAATCATCTCTTGTTCGAGACCTGACCTCGACAAATACCAAGGTACCGGCGTCGTCGCGCACAATCAGGTCAATTTCGCCGCCACCTCGTCCAGGGGTGCGGTAGTTACAGGCAAGCAGCGTCATGCCATGGTCGAGCAAATAACGCAAGGCGCGTTGCTTGGTATTGGGGTCAGGGAAAGAGGTGTTCATTGGTTCAACGTTTTGATTCCGCATTGGTGGCAGCGCAAGACGCCAGCGCTTCACAAGCGCATCCGCCAGCTTGCCTGTATGTCTTGGCCACGCCCATTGGCAACTTGGCAGATATTGGTTTGCGTGCATTGCATGTGCTGACACTGGCCGACGCCTTGGCTTGCGAAGACACGCGCCACAGCCAGGCTTTGCTGCGCAGCTATGGCGTTGCCAAACCATCGGGTGCTTTTTTGGCGCTACATCAACACAATGAAACAGGGGCCGCCGAAGATGTGATTTTGCGCTTGCAAAGCGGTCAACGGGTGGCCTATTTAAGTGACGCAGGTACACCGGCGATCAGCGACCCGGGCGCCAAGTTGGTGGCCATGGTGCAAGCGGCAGGGTTTAGGGTCATCCCCATTCCTGGTGCCAGCAGTGTGACCGCACTGCTGAGTGTGAGTGGCTGCCAAGGAGACGGTAGTTTTGTGTTTTTAGGTTTTTTGCCCAGCAAATCACAAGAGCGTCAAACGGCCATCCAAGCCATGGCGCAAGAAGCCCGTGCTCAGGTTTTTTTAGAAGCACCGCACCGAATCGATGCAGTCGCCAAGGACATGGCTATTTTGGGCGATCGCATGCTCAGCGTTGGGCGTGAACTGACCAAGCAGTTTGAAGAGGTGGCGGTAATGCCTGCAAACAAGCTAGGTGCATGGCTTGCCGATTCTGCTCAGCGCAGCAAAGGGGAATTTGCTTTGGTTTTGCATCCCTTGACGGTCGCCCCATCCGGCTTGGGGGAGGCCGAACGGGTGCTGGACTTGCTGCTGGCCGAGTTGCCGACGAAAAACGCGGTGCGCTTGGCGGCGCAAATCACGGGGGCGCCTCGTAATGCCTTGTACGCACTGGCCTTGCAAAAGAAACCTGGTGACACAGTTTCCTGATATAGGTCAACGCCAACCCTAAGTCGCTTACCTAAGATGGTTCAATGAACTCATCTGACGCCTCATTTAAATACGCCCGTCCGCTGGTAGCACTGCATTGGCTGATGTTTCTCTTGTTTGTTCTGGTCTATGCCGCCATGGAGTTTCGCGTGCTATTTGAAAAGTGTATGCCAGAGCGCGAATTCATGAAGTCCTTGCATTTCATGTTTGGATTGTGTATTTTGCTGCTGGTGTTTTTCCGTTTATGGGCTAAGCGCTTGAGCCCTCGCCCACCCTTGCTGCAGCTTCACGGTCTGGCGAATTTGATGCAGCGTGCATCTGACGTGGGTCATTTGGTCTTGTACCTCTTCATGGCAGTCATGCCGATCATGGGCTGGCTCATGCTCAGTGCAGCTGGCAAGCCGATTCCATTTTTTGGTCTAGAACTGCCTGCGCTTATCGCGCCTGATGAAGCTTTGGCCAAACAAATCAAGGCCGTGCATGCCTTGGTCGGCAATATCGCTTACGGCTTGATTGGGCTGCACATCGGGGCTGCGCTGTTTCACCAGTGGGTGCTGAAAGACCGGCTGTTGCAACGCATGGTCTGGCGTTGATGGTGCGGCTGGCGGGGATCGAACCCACGACCCTTGGCTTCGGAGGCCAATACTCTATCCACTGAGCTACAGCCGCATAGAAGCTATTGTAGGTGTCGCTATTTGTCAGCTTGGTGGAAGCATGCTGCTGGCTATAATTTCTTTTTCACTTACACATCCCCCATACAGAAAGTCCTTATGAGCGACAACCACGAAGAAGCACATACCGGTCCAATCAAAACCCCCAAGGCATTTGCATGGTTGGTTTTTTTCTCGTTTGTCGGTCCTGTTTTCGTCATCATCGGCTTGGTCAACTATGTGGTGTCAGGTCAAAAGCCTGCAGCTGGTGCATCCAATCCTTCCGAGGCTGTGGCCGCCCGTATCGAAAAGGTTGGCTCTGTTCAGGTGCGGGACGCCAACCGTCCATTGAAAGCGGGTGAAGAGGTTTACAAAGTCCAATGTGCTGCCTGCCACACGGCTGGTCTTGCGGGTTCACCCAAATTGGGCGATAACGCTGCTTGGGCCCCGCGCATCAAAACCGGCTATGACGCATTGCTTAACTCTGCCCTCAAAGGGAAAAATGCCATGGGTGCGCAAGGTGGTGGCGATCACAGTGATGTCGAGATTGGTCGCGCAGTGTTGTACATGGCTAATGCCAGTGGCGCCAAATTCTCTGAGCCTGACGCCTCCAAGAACTGAGAGCACAGTCCTTACAAAGAACCGGCTAAACAGCCGGTTTTTTTTCGCCTTTGGCAGGGCTGAGCATGTAGCCGTAGTCTTTAGGTAAATTCGCTGACAGAACCTCTTTGAGTTCAGGCCAACGTTTGTCATCAATGGATTTCGCCGTTTGCCACATATCCATGCTGTGAATCAAGCCCAAGCCTTTTACAGTCAAGGCATAGAGGCGGCCGTTTTCATCGACCAAGCTTTCTAGCAAGCCAACGCTGTCGCCTTGCGTTGTTGTGAGTTGCCCCGAGTCCATAACCCGCCAGACATAGGGCACTGACTGCAGTTCCACAAACACGCGTTGGGGCCCGTTTTGGAAATACCAGCGCCCCAAAGAATCGCAAGCGTAATTGCGCTCAATGAATTCGATCAGTTTGGTGTGTGCCAACTTGCTGCCCTTGGCCGCGGCAAAGTCCCCTTGCGCTTGCACCCTGTCGTCACGCATATACCAGTCCCCACGATCATCCAAGCCCAGCCAGCCAAAACAAGCGGGTATCTGCGGCCATTTGGCCATGGCTTGTTTAACGATGTCGTCCATGTGCTGTTGATCCTTGGTACAGCTGCAAGGCCCTGTCTGCTAGTGCAATGTCGTGGGCGTATCGATGTCGCTGTGTATTTCCGGCGGTGTGCCTGGGCTGGCGTGATGCGCCACCATGCGCCACCCCTCAGCAGTGCGCATATACACATTGGTTGAGGTGACGAATGCGATTTGTACGCCCTCGGCTGAGAAAATCTCAACCCGCTCAATCAAATTGTGAACTGCACTGGTGATGGTCTCGAGCTTGTGCAGTCGTTCAGGAAATGAACGAATCGGCCCATGGCTGAACATGATTTCAAACGAGTTGCGAATAGCCACAGCACCTATCAAGCGAGGGCCGCCTGGGTGAACACAAATAATGTCTTCTTCATTGGCCCAACAGGCCATCAAACGCTCTAGGTCGCCAGCTTGCAAGGCCTCATAAAAGGCGGCCTCAACCTCATCGGCAGAACCGCCAACAGTGGCCGCGCGCAGATGAGGTTTTGACAAGGGTCAGCGTTTACTGCGGTATTTGCGCAGCGCGGCAAGTTGTGCGGCCATGATGGTGAGCTCGGCCTGAGCAGCAGCCATGTCGACTTCGGTTTTGGCGTTTTGTAAATGTTCTTGCGCCGCTTTTTTAGCGGCGTTGGCACGCTCTTCGTCCAAGTCTTTGCCGCGCACAGCGGTGTCGGACAGCACCGTGACGGAGTCGGGTTGGACTTCCAAAATGCCGCCAGCGACAAACACAAATTCTTCTTCGCCATCGGGTTTTTGAATTCGCACAGAGCCAGCCTTGATGCGAGAGATCAAAGGGGTGTGGCGTGGGTAAATGCCCAACTCGCCCACTTCGCCGGGCAAAGCCACAAAGGTGGCTTGACCAGAATAAATCAGCTCTTCGGCACTGACCACATCAACTTGGATTGTGTTCATGGGGTTCCCCATCAAATTTTCTTGGCTTTTTCGATGGCTTCGTCGATCGTGCCCACCATGTAGAACGCTTGCTCGGGCATGTGATCGCACTCGCCGGCCACGATCATTTTGAAACCGCGAATGGTTTCGGCCAAGGTGACGTACTTGCCAGGTGAGCCGGTGAAGACCTCGGCCACGTGGAAAGGCTGGCTCAGGAAACGCTGGATTTTGCGGGCGCGGGCCACGGCCAATTTGTCTTCAGGTGCCAGTTCGTCCATGCCCAAAATCGCGATGATGTCGCGCAACTCTTTGTAGCGCTGCAAAGTGCCTTGCACCGCACGGGCGGTTTCGTAATGGTCGTTACCGACCACCAAAGGATCGAGCTGGCGGCTGGTGGAGTCCAAAGGGTCCACAGCAGGATAGATACCGAGCGACGCGATGTCACGCGACAACACCACGGTGGAGTCCAAGTGGGCAAAGGTGGTGGCAGGCGAAGGATCGGTCAAGTCATCGGCTGGCACGTAAACGGCTTGGATGGACGTGATGGAGCCCACTTTGGTGGAGGTGATGCGCTCTTGCAAACGACCCATCTCTTCGGCCAGCGTTGGTTGGTAACCCACGGCAGAAGGCATACGACCCAAGAGGGCTGACACTTCGGTACCGGCCAAGGTGTAGCGGTAGATGTTGTCCACGAAGAACAGCACGTCTTTGCCTTCGTCACGGAAAGATTCGGCAATGGTCAGTCCTGTCAAAGCCACGCGCAAACGGTTGCCAGGGGGCTCGTTCATCTGACCGTAAACCATGGCCACTTTGGACTCTTCCAAGTTCTTCAAATTCACGACACCTGAGTCGGCCATCTCGTGATAGAAGTCGTTGCCTTCGCGGGTACGCTCGCCCACACCAGCAAACACCGACAAACCGCTGTGCGCTTTGGCGATGTTGTTGATGAGTTCCATCATGTTCACGGTCTTGCCCACACCGGCACCACCGAACAAACCGACCTTACCGCCCTTGGCGAAAGGACAAACCAAGTCAATCACCTTGATGCCTGTTTCCAGCAGTTCTTGTGAAGGGCTGAGTTCGTCGTAAGCAGGGGCTTTGCGGTGAATCGAAGCGGTTTGGGTTTGGTCCACAGGACCGCGCTCGTCGATGGGCGAGCCCAGCACGTCCATGATGCGGCCCAAAGTGGCTTTGCCCACGGGGACGGTGATGGCCGCACCGGTGTTGGTGACCATCAAACCGCGGCGCAAGCCGTCAGATGTGCCCAGAGCGATGGTGCGCACAATGCCGTCGCCCAATTGCTGCTGCACTTCCAAGGTGAGCGCCGTGCCTTCGAGTTTGAGCGCATCGTAAATATGCGGCATGTGATCGCGGGGGAATTCGACGT
>JBILIR010000127.1:0-5241 GCA_044368955.1 Limnohabitans sp. | reverse complement strand
TCAAACAAAGATAAATATCGCTTAGGTTATACCAGCCAAAACCTCGGTACTTACCCGCGTAACTCAAGCACAAGATGACTTTTAAGAGGCCAAACTGGAGAACCGCTAAGCAAAACAAAGTGCGTGCCTAGTACACCAAGCTAATGGGCACGCACAACTGGTAACCAACCCCCCAAACCGACTTGATCGCCGGCTCTGCATCGGCCTCTTGGGCTGATTTGAATTTCTTGCGCAATCGGGCAATCAATTCCTCTAAAGCGTGCTTGGTCATGCCCTCTTCATCGTCTTCGCGAGAAAATAAATCGCACAAAGCGCCTGACTCCAAAATATGTTCCTTGGCGTGACTCAAGGACACCAGCAACACTTTTTCTCGGTTGGTTAATCTGAGCTTCTGGCCCAGTTGGGGACCTGTCAACAAGCGGTCACGAAGGCTCAATGTCCAACTGTTGTCGGGGACCTGTTTTTTTACACGCTTGCCCAAATTTTGCAAAACCAGGACCAACTCATCAGGCGAGATGGGCTTGGTCAAATAAAAATCTGCACCGCCATGGCTGTAACCAGCCAAGCGGTCGTGCAAGGCAACACGCGCTGTCATGATCACGATCCCTGCATTTGGCAAAGACTCACGCAGTCTTTTGCACAAACTCAGACCACCCTCGCCAGGTAAATTCAGATCAATGATGAATAAATCGATAGGCTCAGATTGGGTGAGGTCATCCAGCGCTGCCGCGCTGGAAACACCCATCACAGAAAAATCATTGGCAGTCAGATGCAACTCAATTTCTTGACGCAACAATCTGTCGTCTTCCACAATCGCCACTCGCAATGGCTGGCGTTGAGAGGCGATGGGGGCCGCGAGCTGGGTTTTCATAGTGGCACCTTAAGAGAAAAGACAATCAGATTTCTTTCCTGTGAAAACTCAATGCTTCCATTGATTTTTTCAGCTGCAGACTTGGACAAGGACAAACCCAAGCCCATGCCAGGTTGCTCTTGAACATTGTTATGGCGATAGTAAGCTTGAAACAACTTAGCAGGGTCAGGCGAATTGTCCAGTTCGATCGTATTCGACACCTCGATCAAAACAGCCTCTTTTTGTGCAAAGGCTTTGATCAAAATCGTATCCGTTTGAAGATGGTATTTGTACGCATTACCGATCAAATTTTGCAAGATGAGCGTCAACATCAATCGGCTGGTGGTTACGGTTAAGCCGCGTTCAACCTCGACTTTGAAGATCCGAATATCGTCATAGTCACCTATAGAGACCTCTATGAGTTCCGCAATGTCCACAGACTCCTTGACTTGGCTCGCGTCAAAGCGGTCAATTTTGTTTGAAAGGGCTACATGCTCTATCAATTCGTTCATTCGTTCAACAGAATCATCAATGCGCTTGACCCGTTGCTGAGAATCGTTGTCAATTGACACATTGCGCTTCAAACTGGCGATGGCAAAGCGAATCGTGCCCAAAGGGTTTTTCAATTCATGCGTCAACATGTCAATCATGCTCTGGCGTTCAATCAAGCGCTCTCGCTGGGCAGAGGACTTTGCCGCTTCAAGCTTGAATGATTCCAATGTTGCAGAATTGATTTTGCGTCGCTCAAACACCTGAATAATCAGAATCGCAAATAAAAATATACCCACACGACTCCCATTCAATCGCCAATCTCCCAAGCTTTGCATAAACAGAGGCGTGGAATCAGAAATTGCTGGGAAGATATTGAAGGCCGTGAAAAGACTGCCTATCAAAATAATCTCAAAAATCAAATAACCGATCAAGGTGATCCAACGCAGCAGTTTGGAGATGTTTTGAGCGGTTGCCACTCCAAAAATTTGCACCAGAAAACAAATCAAATGAATGGCTATGTTCAAGCGACTGGCATTGGAAAACTGCTCGGTGACAACGAAGAACATCGATAACACGCACAAACCCGCTAACACCCAAATCGCTTTACGGTAAAAGCGGTGCAATTTATAGGGCTGCAACAAAACAAAGCCTAGCAGCACGCTGAAGATGGCTCGGATACTTAAGAGGTATTGATTCAGGGTGTTGATCAACTCTGGCGACGTGTTCTCAAACACTCTGACTATCAAACCCGTGCTCACAAAGATCAGGAGTGCAACAGATACTTGGTAAGCACAAAATGTCGCCACCAAACTTGAGCGTTCAATCACGAAAAACAAAAGTCCAATCACAAGCAAGGACAGGGCAACCGCAAAAGTACTGACAAGTATGACCATGCGGTTAGCCACCAATGTAGGGAGGTCTCGCACTGACACGGCTTCCAACACAACGGTAACAATGGTGGTGGTTTTGATCTTCAGGTAAACATCTATGGGGCGCTTGGGGTCTGAGCGCAATTCAAAACAATGAAAGTCATCCTGACAGCTGGCATATTTTTGTTTGACTTTGTCCCCACGGTATTGCTTTACCCATTTACCGTCAACTTGCTCAAACAACTCGATGCTGTCCAGAGACAACAAGCCGACTCTGAGAACGGCTGCGCTGTCAGCCACTAACGCGGAAGCCGTCTCGTCTGTTGTGGGGGACTGGGGACTGATGCGCAGCTTGACCCAAACAGGTTTTTCTAAAAAACCTAAGCGAAGGTCTTTATGAAAAGGTTTGAATGCGTTATCTGGAAAAGATGTGACATCTTCAAATGGAATGTCGCCGTTTGACGCAACCAGATAGGCTGACTGCACGGCGAAAGTATTCGCTGATGCTTGCGGTACTGCTAAACAAAACAGCGCCATAAAGAGAAACCACAAGCGATTCATGACTGCTTTGACTGTTATAAAACAAAACACATTTAAGCATGGTTTTTCCTAGCCCCCTGTCCCTGATAAGGGAGTTTCGTGGGTATCTGTGAGAAAAAAGAAAGATTTTTTCTTAACGGTTTGAATGTCTACGAAGCTATGACAAATGCGCCCACAACAGGGCACAAATAAAAAACAAGCACGTATTTTGTGCATCAACGAGTTCACGTTGCAGCATCTGCACTGCTTTGGTCTGAGAACTTCCACGACTCGCAGGCGTTCATTGGCTTGACTTCATCAAAATGCTTCATCTGCAAAAACTTACGCATCAACAAAGGGCTGTTGAAATACTGGTGTCCGCAACGCAAACCCGTGCGTGAAGACTCTGAGGGCATCAAGTAATGGCAGGTCTGGCACTGCGGCGAGGGCGCAATCGTCGTTGTAGGGGGTTGCATGACGCTAGACATAGGCTTGAATTAGCAAATCTTGTACCATCGGCCAAGCTTTTGACCACCCTTTGGAGTGACACCCCATGAAACGTTTTATTCGACTCTTCGCATTGGTACTATGTTTTGGCCTCCCTTCAGCATTTGCTGCCATGTCGGAGGCGGACATCATCAAAGCCCTGTCATTGCCCGAAAACAGCACAGGCAATATTGCAGATGCCATCGAAGAAGCCACAGGTGCCAGAGGTTGGATGTCTGCCGATATGAAGCCTATCTTCGAGGCTCGTGTGGTCGGCCGAGCTGTCACTGCGCTGCTGCGCCCTGTGCTGAAAAACGATAGCCGTAAGTACCCGAATTCCGCTTTAGAAATTTTGGATCAAGCTCCCGAAGGCTCTGTGCTTGTGTATGTCATGCAAGACGGCATAGACATTGCCGCCATGGGCAATTTGATGGGCACCACTGCCAAGGTTCGCAAATTGGCAGGTGCCGTCATTGACGGCGCGGTGCGTGATGTGGCGGAATTAAAGCGCATAGGTTTTCCCGTGTGGTCGCGCCGTGTCACCCCCGCCACCTCTGTGGGCAGAATGGTGGCAGCCGAGAAACAAGTGCCTGTGAAATGTGGCGATGTGATGGTCAACCCTGGCGACTACATCGTGGGCGACACTGACGGCGTGGTGGTGGTGCCTGCTGCTCATGCAGAAAAAATCATCGCCTTGCTTAAACAGTATGACGACAAGGAATCCAAAATGATACCCATCATTGAAAAAGAAAAATCTATGCTTAAAGCGCTGGAAATTTACAACCGCTATTGAAGGTGTTTGTCGGTGAGTTAGCCCCCTGAAACACAGTCCCAGACTACCGCTTATGAATTCGACAACCAATCGAGTAACAAGGTGTTTACAGCGCTACTTTGTTCTCTGTGCAAAAAATGTCCTGCATGAGGGATTTCTTTGTACACATAAGGTCCCGCGAATTGTGCGGCTTGCTCTCGCATCAACTCTGCACGCAGATCGTCTGCGCCACACAGTGCCAACGTGGGTAGCGTGATGGGTCGCTGCATGGCTTCACGCAATGCGCCCAATGCAGGGTCCGCTTGCTTGGCATCAAACATAGCTCGGTAGTAAGCCAATGCAGTGTGAAGCACACCCGGTTGGTGCAAACATGATTTCACCTCTTTGATGTGTTCTTTGTCTACGTAACCAGGCATACACCAGTACTGCCATAGGTAATCAATGAAGGCCATATCATTAGCAATCAATGCCTGCTCGGGCAAATCCGCTTGCTGAAAGAACCACCAATGAAACGAGCGTTGAATATGTTTGGGTACCAACAAGTTATCAGCCACCACCTGCGGATGCGGCACGGCCATCAACACAGCACTGTGCAATAAGTCGGGCCGCGCAGCACACAGGGCGTAGCCGATGATGGCACCCCAGTCTTGCGCGATGTAATGAATTTTTTGCTGCGGTGAAATTGCTTCAATCAAACCCGCAATGGCATTGACCAAGCTCGCTTTGTCAAAGAATGCGTTGGGACCTACTCGAGAGGGCAAGTAGCCCGGCAAATAAGGTGCCACCACTTGGTAGCCTGCGTCCGCCAAGGCCTGCATTTGCGAGGCCCAAGTTTGAGGAATGTCGGGGAAACCATGCACCAGCAACACCAAGGGGCCATGGCCTTGGGTCAGGCACACAAAGTCCACGCCCTTGGCGTGGATGTGCATCTCGGTGAAGGTATGAGAAGAAGCCATCGCTAGAGGGAAAATGGAGGCGCGAGCCGGAGTCGAACCGACCTACACGGATTTGCAATCCGGTGCATAACCGCTTTGCTATCGCGCCGTATCGAGAAAAAAGGGAAGCGGATGCTTCCCTTTCAATATGGAGCGGGAGACGAGTCTCGAACTCGCGACCTCAACCTTGGCAAGGTTGCGCTCTACCAACTGAGCTACTCCCGCATGAGGGGCAAAGTATAGCCTAAAAAAATGCCCTGCCTTACCCTTTCAATGCTTCACCGCCACCGTGGGTACGTCTTCCACTTTGGTGGCAGG
>JBILIR010000290.1:0-2935 GCA_044368955.1 Limnohabitans sp. | reverse complement strand
ATCATGGGCGAGAGCGACAAAGCCACCACGCCTGACACCATGACGGAACCAGCCAAAGCCAAAGCAAACTCAGCAAACAAGCGGCCCGTTCGCCCCGGTGTAAAGGCCAAAGGGGCAAACACAGCGACCAAGGTCAGGGTCATGGCAACCACCGCGAAACCAATTTCGCGCACCCCCTTGATGGAAGCAGCAAATGGCTCCATGCCCTCTTCGATATAGCGGTAAATGTTTTCCAGCACCACGATGGAATCGTCGACCACCAAACCAATGGCCAGAACCAGCGCCAACAGGGTAAGTGAATTGATGGAGAAGCCAAACAAGGCCATCAGCGCAAAAGTGCCAATCAGTGACACCGGAATGGTGATGAGCGGAATGATGGAAGCTCTGAGGGTTCGCAAAAACACAAAGATCACCAAAGAAACCAAGGCAGCTGCTTCAAAGATGGTGACAAAAACCGCTTCAATAGATTTTTCAATGAACACCGATGAGTCGTTGGCGACCTCGATGTTCACCCCAGGCGGCAGGCTTTCCTTGATGCGCGGCATCATGGCTGTAATGGCTTTGCTCAGCTCTAAGGGGTTGGCGGTGGAGTTGCGAAGAACGCCCAGCGCAATCGCTTCATTGCCGTTGTAGCGAACCGAAAACCGCTCGGCCAAAGGACCTTGCTCAATACGCGCCACATCTCGCAAACGAATGGCCATGCCATTGACAGTGCGAATCACAATATCGCCGAACTCTTCGGGTTCGCGCAAATCGGTGGCTGTCGTGATGTTGAACTCTCGCATCTGGCTCTCTACCCTGCCGGCAGGCACTTCGACATTGGACTTGCGCAAAGCGTCCTCAATGTCTTGGGTGGTCAAGCGGTAGGCAGCGAGTCGGTCGGTATCGAGCCAAACCCGCATGGCGTACTTGCGTTCACCAAAAATACGCACATCCGCCACACCAGGCGCTGTTTGCATCATGGGCTTGGCAATGCGGTTGGCCAAGTCGGTGAGTTGCAAGGTGTTCATGGTGTCGGAACTGAAGGACAACCAAATGACTGGTTGTGCATCCGCTTCAACCTTGGCGATGACGGGCTCATCGATGCCCACGGGTAGGCGCTGGCGAACTCGTGAGACTTTGTCGCGTACATCGGAGGCAGCAGCATCGGGGTCACGCGTCAACAAAAACTTGACGGTGATTTGACTTTGCTCTTGGCGGCTGATGGAGGTGATGACGTCCAAGCCTTCTACACCCGAGAGCGAGTCTTCCAGCACTTTACTGACCTGCGACTCGACAACAGCGCTTGACGCACCGACGTAACGGGTTTCCACCGTCACCGTGGGGTTATCAATCTTGGGGTACTCGCGAATCACCAAGCTGTTGAAAGACACCACGCCGACCAACACAATCAGCAAGGACAAGACGGTGGCGAATACCGGCCGGCGTATCGACAGCTCTGGCAATTGCATATCAGTTCCTAGATTCGGCGACACGCAAAGCGGTGCCGTCTTTTTGCAGTCGATGCTGTCCAGCCACCACCACGGTATCTTCAGGGTTCAAGCCAGACAAAATTTCAACCCGTCCAGGAAGGCGCATACCCAGTTTGACTTCAGTTCGCAGCGACACCAGTTGGGTATCAGGAGGCAAAGGTCCGGCACCTGGCACGGCTGCAGGCGGCACCGCACGGATGACAAACTGCTTGCCCCCCATGGGCACGATGGCTTCTTCAGGAATAGACAAGGCTTCCTTCTTGACTGCAAACAAAGCATTCACACGGGCGAACATGCCAGGGCGCAAAGGGCCATGGGCGATAAATTTACCGTCCACCATATCGGGACCACCTTGACAATCCGTGTCGGCTGCCATGTAGCTAGGTGTGACCACCGCAGTCTCTGAAGGCTTGAGGGTCGTTGAACCGTTGTTACGCAAAACGGCGCGGACGCTGATCGAGCGGCCATTGGCATCGATCAAGGGGTCAATGGCTTGAATACGCGCTTGGAAGGTGGCGCCTTGCAAAGCATCAATCACCACTTCCACAGATTGCTTGGTCGAAAGCTTGCTTTGGTAACGCTCGGGCAAGCGAAAGTCCACATACAACTGGGTGAGATCTTCCAAATTCACCATATCGGCGCCGTCCTTCACATAATCACCCAAATTGATATTTCGCAAGCCCACGGTACCGCTGAACGGTGCAACGATGCGCATTCGCTCCCAACGGGCGCAGGTGAGCGCCACTTGGGCCTGCGCGACCTGCAAACTCGCCTGACTTTCGTCCAACGAACGCTGGGCGATGAAACCTTTGGCCACCAAGTCTTGGTTACGCTTGTGGTTGGCTTGGGCGATCGACATTTGGGCTTGGGCCTGCTGGATTTCAGCGCGTTGCAAGCTGTCGTCAAGCTGAACCAGCATTTGTCCTTTGCGCACTTGGCTGCCATCGGCAAAACCCAAGGCCACCACCCGCCCGGCCACTTCGGGGCGCAGCATGATGTTTTGCCGTGATTTCAAGGTGCCTACCGTCTGGGCATCGTCACGCAAAGGCGACTGTTCGACCTTGGCGACTTCCACCCCCATGGCCCGTGGTGGACCTGGAGGGGCACCCCCGGGCATTGCACCGGGCGCACCGGGCTTGGCAGGGGTACTGGGCGCAGCAGCGCTAGCAGCTGGGGCAGAAGATACCGATTTATTTTGGTACCACCAGCCGCCAAAACCCGCCAAAACGATTCCGGCAACCGCCACAGCGGTGATCATGTTTTTCGAAGCCATAAGTGATCAAAACCTTGAAAGATATCAAGTCATTATCAACCCGATTGAACCGTCAGGACGCCTTGGTTTGCCAAGGCATCGGCGCGTTCATTTCCAGGGTCGCCTGAATGGCCCTTGACCCAGCGCCACTCGATGTGGTGTCCGTTCTGAGACACCACCTCGTCCAAAACTTGCCAAAGGTCGGCATTTT
>JBILIR010000125.1:0-5337 GCA_044368955.1 Limnohabitans sp. | reverse complement strand
GGGCGCTCACAGTTTTACCGCAATGAATTCATTGTTATTTGCAGATCTGCCGCCCTTTGTCATGTGCCAAGGGCAACCTGCGCAAGCGCGGTCCATGAATTTTGAAGGATTGAAGCGACGTGGTTTTTCGCCAGAGCAGATTCAAACGGTTAAGGCCATATACAAAATTCTCTATAGAGATGGATTGACTCTTGAGAAATCTATTGAGTCGATTCAATCACTGGGGCTTGCTCAGCCACAAGGTAAAGAAGTGACTGCATTGATGGCAGATTTCCTAAGCGCTGTTTCGCCGCAGCGCGGCATTGTTCGCTGACTTTTAGCACTCCCAAAACATCATGGTCAAAACCTTGAAACCTTGCATAGCCATGGTGGCAGGAGAGGCTTCTGGCGATTTATTGGCGTCTTTGGTCATGCCCGGTTTGCATTCACATTGGGCAGGTGTTGCCTTGCATGGGATTGGCGGACCCAAAATGAAAGCATTGGGTTTTGATGCATGGTGGCCACAAGAAAAATTAGCCGTGCGCGGCTATGTTGAAGTATTGCGTCATTACAGAGAAATCACCGGCATAAGAAAATCTCTCTTGCATCGTTTGCTTGAAAACCCTCCGGATGTGTTTATGGGGGTCGATGCCCCAGATTTCAATTTGGATTTAGCCTTGGCTTTAAAGCGTCAAGGTATTGCGACCATGCAGTTCGTTTGTCCCTCCGTATGGGCATGGCGAGCCGAGCGCTTAGACAAGATTCGCCAAAGTGTCGATCATGTACTGTGTCTTTTCCCGTTTGAGCCACCCTTGCTTCAAAAGCATGGGATTGCAGCAACCTATGTCGGACATCCTTTGGCAAAAAGCATACCGTTGTCTCCAGATAAGGTACTCGCTAGACAGTCTTTGGGTGTGTCATCCGATCAAAAATTAATTGCTTTGCTGCCTGGCAGTCGTACTTCAGAAATAGAGCATATGGCCCCGCTTTTTTTTGCAGCTGCAAGGCTACTTGAGAAGCAATACCCAGGTGTCGGGTTCGTGCTCCCCGTTGCCCCTGGACAGATGCAGCTTGTGCATTCTTTGAAATTAAGATTCACACATCCTCAGAGCTTGATTCTGCTCGAGGGGCAAAGCCATACAGCACTTGCTGCTGCCGATGCAACCATGGTTGCCAGTGGAACCGCCACACTGGAAGCGGCGCTGTTCAAATGCCCGATGGTCATTGCGTATCACATGCCATGGCTTAGCTGGCAAATCATTCGTCGAAAAAGACTCCAAGCGTGGGTGGGTTTGCCCAATATCTTGTGCCAAGAATTCATTGTTCCTGAGTTGTTGCAAGAACACGCGACACCTTCCGCGTTGGCCAAGGAGATATCTGTTTGGCTGGAAGCTCCAAATCTTGTTGAGAAAATGAAGTTACGTTTTACAGATTTGCATCAGCAATTAACGCAAGATACATCTGGCTTGGTTACCGAAGCGGTAGATAAGGTTATGGCGTCTCATGCTTAAGCAAAAATCGCTTGACTGGGATTTGCCTGGTTTGGTGGCCGGTGTGGATGAAGCTGGCCGTGGGCCACTTGCAGGCCCCGTATTTGCGGCGGCAGTTATCCTGGATGATCTTTCTCCCATATCAGGCTTGGCTGATTCAAAGAAGTTAACGCCAAAGAAAAGAGAACAGCTCTACGACATCATCAAAGCCAGAGCATTGTGTTTTTGCATCGCTTCTGCAAGTGTTCAAGAAATTGACCAGTTAAATATTTTGCAAGCCACATTACTGGCCATGCAAAGAGCCGTCAAGGGTCTGCGACTCAAACCAACCAAGGTTCTTGTAGACGGCAATCGTTTACCGGTGCTCGATATTCGCGCTGAGGCCATTGTCAAGGGGGATGCAACAGTGGCCAGTATTTCTGCTGCATCTATTCTTGCCAAGGTAGAGCGAGATCGTTGGTGTGTAGAGGTAGATGCCCAATTCCCCAGTTATGGTTTTTTGGCTCACAAGGGTTATGGCACGCAAATGCATTTACGCACATTGCAAGAATACGGCCCATGCGAGTTGCATCGTCGAAGCTTTGCGCCGGTTGCTAAGCTTTTAGGAAAAAGCCATAGACCATGAATTCCCAATATACCGTTGAAAAAATTACCTCTAGGCACAATGCTTGGTACAAAGAGTTACGTGAGTGGTCACAATCTACTGGCGTGGAAAAAGATAAAAAACTCGTTTGGCTTGAAGGCGACCATTTATGCGAGGCTGCACGGTCAAAGGGTTTGGATTTTCAAACCCTGATTTTCAGAGACGATTGTTCATCAGAGTTGATCAACAACTGGTCTGAACAAGCTGTTAAGTTGGTACAAATCCCTTCCTTTTTAATGGATGGACTGAGCAGTCTTCATTCGCCTCCTTTGATGGCCGCTGTTATCTCTTTGCCACTCCCATCTTTGTTTAATCCACAGATGTCCACTGTGGTTCTCGATCAAATGCAAGACCCTGGCAACGCTGGATCCATTTTGCGAAGTGCTGCTGCTTTTGGATTCAAACAAATGGTGACCACACCCAATACAGTAGGGCTTTGGACCCATAAAGTGGTTCGCGCAGCCATGGGTGCCCATTTTGACCTCGCTATTGTTGAGGGTGTATCAATAGAGCACATACAGGCGACATCTCTTCCTATCGTTCTAACCAGTTCTCACCACGGCAATTTTTTAGATGAACTGGTAGCCTCACATCAATTGCCTTCACCTCTTGCGTGGATTTTTGGCCACGAAGGAAGAGGGCATAGCGCTCAATGGTCAGAATCGATTTTCCAAGCTGTCCGTATACGACAGCCAGGGGGGCAAGAATCATTGAATGTTGCGGCTGCTGCTGCAATCTGCCTTCATGCAAGTTCCATTCAGGCGATCAAGACAGAGAGCATACGAAACGAACTTGGCTCAAGGCTATAATGAGCAACTTCATACCTAACCCCGCACGCCCTTCGCTCGACAAAAAGCCAACCCCTTGAACCATGACATTGAGAGTTGTCTCTCGTGCAGCAAGGGCGTCATCAAACTCGGAGATCTGAGTGCTTTTGTCTCTTCAGGGAAAACATCCTCCCGCTATTTTGGCGCTCGCAGACGGCACTGTCTTTGTAGGTATTTCTATCGGTCAATCTGGCACCTGTGTAGGTGAAATGGTTTTCAATACCTCTATGACGGGCTATCAGGAAATCTTGACTGACCCAAGTTATTGCCAACAAATTGTGACCTTAACCTACCCCCATATTGGTAACTATGGGGCCAATCCTGAAGATGATGAATCGACTCAAGTTCATACCTCGGGTCTGGTGATTAAAAACTTACCGCTGACGCATTCAAACTTCAGAGCTGATTCGAATCTGTCGTCCTATTTAAAGAAAAATAATTGTGTAGCCATTGCGGATATCGATACGCGAATGCTGACGAGGTTGTTGCGAGAAAAGGGTTCGCAAAACGGCGCTATTTTGGCTCTGCCTGAAGGTGCATCGGTCGGGGATGATGACATTCAAGCAGCAGTAGCTGCTGCCAAAGACGCACCACCCATGTCCGGTCTGGATTTGGCGCAAAAAGTTTCCGTGAAAAATCCCTATGAATGGAGTCAGTCAGAATGGGTCTTAGGTGCTGGCTATGGTCAGCAAACCCAGCCCCAATTCCATGTTGTTGCCTATGATTTTGGCGTTAAACGAAATATTCTTCGCATGTTAGCTGAGCGAGGTTGCAGGGTTACTGTGGTGCCTGCCCAAACCACCGCTCAAGAGGTTTTAAAGCTCAATCCTCATGGCGTCTTTTTGTCCAATGGGCCCGGTGACCCAGGCCCGTGCAGCTATGCCATCTCAGCCACCCAAATGTTTTTGCAGACTGGGATCCCTTTGTTTGGTATCTGTTTAGGGCATCAAATTTTGGCCTTGGCCAGTGGTGCATCCACTTACAAAATGAAATTTGGACACCATGGCGCCAACCATCCTGTCAAGGATTTAGACAATGGTCGCGTATGCATCACAAGTCAAAACCATGGTTTTGCAGTAGACGATAAAACGCTACCTTCCCATATCCGTAGCACTCACATCAGTTTGTTTGATGGCAGTTTGCAAGGTTTGGCTTTGAAGGATAAGCCAGCATTCAGTTTCCAAGGGCACCCAGAGGCTTCTCCTGGGCCGCACGACATTGGGTATTTATTCGATCGCTTTATTGATTCCATGATGGTGCCTACCCATGCCTAAGCGCACAGATTTAAAAAGTATTCTCATCATTGGAGCTGGCCCCATCGTTATTGGTCAAGCTTGTGAGTTTGATTACTCTGGTGTGCAAGCTTGTAAAGCTTTAAGGGAAGAGGGCTTTAAGGTTATCTTGATCAACAGTAACCCCGCCACCATCATGACCGACCCTGCTACTGCAGACGTCACTTACATCGAACCAATTACTTGGCAAACGGTTGAGAGAATTATTGCCAAAGAAAGACCTGATGCCATCTTGCCGACCATGGGTGGACAAACTGCACTCAACTGCGCTTTAGATTTATGGCGCAATGGTATTTTGGATAAATACACCGGGCTGCATACTGGAAAAGCCATCGAATTGATTGGTGCTACGCCACATGCCATTGACAAGGCAGAGGACAGATTAAAGTTCAAAGACGCAATGACCAAAATTGGGCTGGGTTCTGCTCGGTCTGGCATTGCTCACACTTTAGAAGAAGCTTGGAGCGTTCAAAAAACTGTAGGCTTTCCCGTCGTTATTCGTCCAAGCTTTACCTTGGGAGGGACTGGCGGCGGTATCGCCTATAACGCAGAAGAATTTGAAACGATTTGCAAGCGCGGCATTGAGGCTTCTCCCACCAAAGAACTGTTGATTGAAGAGTCCTTGCTCGGTTGGAAAGAATACGAAATGGAAGTTGTTCGCGACAAAGCCGACAACTGCATCATTGTGTGTTCCATTGAGAACCTAGACCCCATGGGCGTGCATACAGGGGACTCGATCACGGTGGCACCTGCCCAAACTTTGACTGATAAAGAGTATCAAATCATGCGAAACGCCAGTTTGGCTGTTTTGCGTGAAATTGGTGTGGATACGGGCGGCTCCAATGTTCAGTTCTCGATCAATCCAGAAGATGGTCGTATGGTTGTGATTGAGATGAACCCCCGTGTGTCTCGTTCATCAGCTTTGGCATCCAAAGCCACAGGGTTCCCCATTGCCAAGGTGGCGGCGAAGTTGGCCGTGGGCTTTACCCTGGATGAGTTGCGCAACGACATCACAGCAGGTGCAACACCCGCCAGTTTCGAGCCCAGCATCGATTATGTAGTAACCAAAATACCGCGTTTTGCGTTTGAAAAATTCCCAACCGCCG
>JBILIR010000124.1:0-5352 GCA_044368955.1 Limnohabitans sp. | reverse complement strand
GAGTTGCGTGGTTTGAAAGAAAACGTCATTGTGGGTCGTTTGATTCCAGCAGGCTCAGGCATGGCTTACCACCGTGCCCGCAAAGAAAAAGACCTGATGGACGAAGCCGAACGCCGTCAAATTGCCGAAACCGAAGCGGAAGAACTCGCTTTGGCGCAGCAAGAAGGCAGCAGCGAAGAGAGTCCAGCGGAATAAGCAAAGGCCTGCGGGCCTTTGTTCGCCATGCTGAAGTCAGGCTGGTTTTGGTTGTTCATAGCCCTAGGGATCTTTTGGTCCTTGGGTGCTTACAACCGTTTGGTTCGCTTACGTGCTGCCATTGGCCAACAATTTATTTCATTAGAGTCCGTGCTGTTGCAGTACCAAGAAGTGGTGCAACAAGCGGTATCTGCTGCCTCCACCTCGCCTCAGTTATGGGGCAGTGCGAATTTGCCCGAGTTGGAAGTCGATCCGTGGACGCGCTTACAAGTCTCTGCTGGTTTGCTAACAGTGGCAATGTCAAGGATGCAGACCCATCCGCTAGAGCCTGACAGCACACAAGCTTTGCAAGACGCTGGTGCTGAATTACAACTTGCTTGGGCTGGCTTGATTCACCCCGATGCGTTTTATGTCAATGTGCCTGAGGCTTTGCAACAGCGTTGGCTAGCCCTGGACATGTTGGTGCAACCTGAAGTGCAGCGCTTCAACGCCAGCATCACAGATTACAACCATGCCATTGCTCAGTACCCTGCTGCTTTATTGGCCAAACTCTTTCAATTTCATCCTGCTCGACCGCTGGCATGAAGCAAGCGCACAGTGACGAACTGGCACCGTTAGCCCCGCCCTTATGGCGACAGTTACAAGCTTGTGCGGGCGCTTTACAAATGGTTTCAGAGGGCAAAAATCACAGTCATGCCTTGGCCACAGTCGCTCCAGCTTTGCGGCCGGCAGCGCAGGCATTGTTGTTTGCGGTGTTGCGACATTGGGAAACCACGCAAGCGTTGCGCAACTTATTGGTCAAGCGTGCCCCCTCGGCATCGGTCAATGCCTTGTTGTGCACCGGTTTGGGTTTGCTGCTGCTAGGCAATAAGGCGATGTACCCGGTGCACACCTTGGTCAGTCAGTTGGTCGAAGCGGCCAAACACCAGCCCCAGACACGGGCACAAGCCTCCTTCATCAATGCCTGTGTGAGGAGGTTTTTGCGTGAAGAAAAAGCGCTGATGGATCAAGCCTTAAAAGGTTTACCCGCTCAATGGAATTTCCCTTTGTGGTGGATTAAGCGGGTTCAGCGCGACTACCCCAAGGATTGGCAAGGCATTTTGCAAGCCAGCCAACAAGCTGCACCCATGAGCTTGCGGGTCAACCGGCGAAAAATCGGCAGGGATACTCTGCAGCAGCAATGGGCCGAGAAAGGCATCCTTGCGGATGCTGTAGGTGAAGACGGCTTGGTATTGCGTCAAGCCAAACCGGTTCAAGCCATTGAAGGGTCTTCGCAGGGTTTGTGCTCGGTTCAAGATGCGGCAGCTCAACTGGCCACTCCCTTGCTGCTCAATGCGTTGCAAGCCTCGAATGGCGGTCGTTTAAAAGTGCTCGATGCTTGCGCCGCCCCTGGCGGTAAAACTGCACATTTGCTGGAATACGCCGATGTAGACGTCTGGGCTTTGGACATCGATGCACAGCGCTGCGAGCGTGTACAAGAGAATTTGCAGCGCTTGGGTTTGCAAGCCAAAGTGGTTTGTGCGGATGTGGCTGACACGACCGCTTGGTGGACGGGGCAGTTGTTTGACGCGATATTGCTAGACGCGCCCTGCACAGCATCTGGCATCGTCAGGCGCCATCCGGACATCCCTTTGTTGCGTCGTGAAAGTGATGTCGCCGCCTTGGTTAAAGAACAAAGGCGCTTGCTAGATGCCTTGTGGCCTTTGCTGGCACCTGGCGGACGCATGGTCTATTGCACCTGCTCCGTCTTTCGTGATGAGGGGCAATACCAAATCGATTCGTTTCTTGCACGCAACACTCAAGCGGTATTGCGTCCATCCCCTGGCCATTTAATGCCGGGTATGTCGGTAAACCCAGCAGGCCTCCTAGACAATGCAGCAAGTGGTCATGATGGATTTTTTTATGCCGTGCTGGAACAGCGCAATGCCGAAGTCTGATGCTTGGAAGCTGTGCAAGCGACGTGCACAGGCGCTGCTGCGTATCATGCTGCTGATACTTTCATGTGGCATCGGAGCGGTCAATGCTGAGAATCCGGTGCAGCTTGAAGATCTGGTTTTGCAGCGCAGCGAAGAGGGCATTTATTTAAGTACCCGTCTTGGTTTTGAACTTCCCCAAAGTTTGGCAGATGCTTTGTCGCGTGGCTTGCCACTGGCTTTCGTCATGCAAGCTGATGTGATGCGCGAGCGTTGGTACTGGTCTGACAAATTGGTTAGCCGTACAGAGCGTTTCGTGCGGTTGAGCTTTCAGCCGTTGTCCAAGCGATGGCGTGTTTATGTGTCTGCACAACCGATTCAAGCCACGGGATTAGGTGTGAGTTTGGGTCAAAGCTTTGAGAGCTTGTCCGAGGCCTTACAAAGCATTCAGCGCATTTCACGTTGGCGTATAGCGGATGCGTCAGTGATTGATATAGCAAATAAGCAGCGCTTGGAATTTCGATTCAAGCTAGACCTCAGCCAATTGCCCCAACCTTTGCAATTTGGCGTATTGGGCGGGGGCTCAGGCTTGGAATACACCCAAAGTTTGAAGCTGCAGGAAGACAGTTTTAAATGAAATCTGTGGCTCCTGCGGCTGGCTTGCGGCATCGTGGGTGGTGGTTGGTGGTGGGGTTGACGATTCTGGTGTCCATGGCGCTGGTGCTTTTGTTCTTGCTGACCCAAGCCACACAACGCTGGGAAGCTTACGAGCAAAACTTTGGCCTCTTGTTTGGCTTGAACATGGTCTTCGCTGCCTTGTTATTGGCAGTGATTGCCTGGTTTGGTTTGCGTTTGTTTTATCGCTTGCGGCAAGGCAAGTTTGGCAGCCGATTGCTTGTTAAGTTAGCCAGCATTTTTGCCTTGGTCGGCATCTTGCCCGGCCTGCTGATTTATGCGGTGTCCTACCAATTTGTTACAAAGTCAATCGAGGTGTGGTTTGACACCAAGGTTGAAGTGGCGCTTGACGCAGGATTGAATTTAAGCCGCTCGACCTTGGAGAGCTTGTCCAATGAACTGGCCGCCAGCGTTCGCAGTGCGAGCCAAGAAGTGGCTGGCGCTTCCGACCAGTCTTTGCCCTTGGTGCTTGAAAAAATTCGTACGCAACTCGATGCCAACGAAGTCACACTTTGGCAAGGCAACGGCGTGACTTTGGCCAGTGTCACCCAAGAGCGCTACCAGTTACAACCCGAGCGACCCACGCCTGCAGAGTGGCGTCAAGTGCGCAGCCAAGGCATCAGCTGGCGCAGCGAGGGTTTGGACGATAACTTGCTTGCCGCCCCAGTACAACCCAGAATTACGGTGTTGGTACAAATTACTGGCACAGGTTTTCAGTTGGAGGGACAAGCACGGGTGTTACAAGTGGTGAAGAAATTGCCACCTGTGCTGGTGGCCAATGCCTTGGCAGTGCTCGACGCTAACCGGCAGTACCAAGAGCGGGCATTGGCCCGCGATGGTTTGAAGCGCATGTACATCGGCACTTTGACCCTGAGTTTGTTTTTGGCGGTTTTTGGTGCGGTGTTATTGGCGGTCTTGCTGGGCAATCAACTTGCACGTCCCTTGTTACTGCTGGCCGAGGGCGTACGCGATGTCGCGGCTGGCGATTTAAGTCCGCGTGCTGTGTTGCAAGGCAAAGATGAGTTAGACGGCCTTACCCGTGCATTCGCGCAGATGACCGAGCAACTGGCGCAAGCACGCCGAACCGTAGAGTCGAGCATGGCGCAAGTCAACTTGGCTCGCAGCCATTTGCAAACCATGCTCGACAACCTTACCGCTGGCGTGGTGTTGCTCGACACACAAGGGCATATTTTGTCGATCAACCCAGGGGCCACACGCATTTTGCAATTGCCTTTGGCGGTGCATCTGGGCAAAGCGCTGACCGACATCGAAGGTCTGCAAGTGTTTGGTCGGCAAGTCATGGAGCATTTCCATGAGTTTGCGTCTGAGCAACAACGCTCGCTGGACCATTGGCAGCAGTCGTTTGAAATCGACACCAAGACCCAGCAAACTTTTGTGGAGTTTGGACCGGAGCGACAACTGCACACCACCTTGGTCGCGCGAGGCGCGGTGCTGCCCCAAGGCGAGTGGCTTTTGGTGTTTGATGACATCACAGAAATTGTGTCTGCCCAACGCACCCAAGCATGGTCCGAGGTGGCGCGAAGGTTGGCCCATGAAATTAAAAACCCACTGACACCTATTCAACTTTCTGCTGAGCGTCTGGAAATGAAATTGGCTGATAAGTTGGTGGGAACAGATCAGGCCTTGCTGCATAAATCGGTGAAAACCATCGTGGATCAGGTCGATGCTTTGCAACGCTTGGTCAACGAGTTTCGCGATTTCGGTCGACTGCCACAGGCGCGTTTGCAAGCCTTGGATTTGAACCATCTGTTGCAAGAGATGATGCCTCTGTATGACAACGACAATGCTTTGGTGCCGGTGAGTTGGCATTTGAGTGATGACATACCGTTGGTGTCTGGGGATGCAGCACAGTTGCGACAGGTGGTCCATAACTTGATTCAAAATGCACAAGATGCCAGCGCACAAAGTGCTGAACCCATGGTTCACGTCTGGACCGAACAAGCCACATCCAGCCAGCGGGTGCGTTTGCGCATCGTGGACAATGGCAGCGGTTTCAGCGAGTCGGTCTTGCAACGCGCCTTTGAGCCCTATGTCACCACCAAAGCCGGCGGCACAGGTTTGGGTTTGGCGGTTGTGAAGAAAATTGCCGATGAACACCAAGCTCGTATCGAGATCAAAAACCGGCTGGAGGACGACGAAACAGTCGGGGCTCAAGTCTCGTTATCATTTCGCATCGCAAACCCTGCAAGCTAACCTGACCCGATAAGCAATATGGCAACAATTTTGGTGGTGGATGACGAACTCGGCATACGCGATTTGCTGTTTGAAATCTTGAACGACGAAGGTCATCAAGTGGAGTTGGCAGAAAACGCAGCTCAAGCGCGTACCGCCCGTGCAGCCGCTCGTCCCGACTTGGTCTTGCTCGATATTTGGATGCCTGACACCGACGGCGTGACCTTGCTCAAAGAGTGGGCGTCTACCGGCTTGCTGAACATGCCAGTCATCATGATGAGTGGGCACGCCACCATCGAAACCGCGGTGCAAGCCACCCGCATAGGGGCGTTAGCGTTTTTAGAAAAACCCATCACCATGCAAAAACTGCTCAAAG
>JBILIR010000123.1:0-5366 GCA_044368955.1 Limnohabitans sp. | reverse complement strand
GTTTTCTGGTTTGTTGCGAACCATGAAAAACAAAGCCGTCGCGAGGCTGGCCAAAACGCCTAAAAAGGCCAATGCAATGAGGTATGTCATGAAAGCGATTATCCCTTGACTTCTCAAGCCGCTTCTGCCCGCCAATCGCCTTCATGGCAAAGCCGATTGGCTTGGGCTTTGTTGGCTGCCCTTTGCGTGGCTTTGACCATGCGTTTGGGCTTTTGGCAACTCTCGCGGGCCGAGCACAAAAGCCAAATGCAGCAAGCCATCGAACAGCAAGCGCAATTGCCACCACTGAACCTGGCCCAACTCCTCGGCGACCCCTCGGCTTGGTCGCAAACCCATAGACGCGTTCAGTTGCAGGGCGAGTGGCTGAATGACAAAACTGTTTTTTTGGATAACCGCGCCCACCACGGGCGGGTGGGTTTTTGGGTGATGACGCCCTTGCGTGTGCAAGCAGGGCAGGTGGTGTGGGTACAGCGCGGCTGGGTTGAGCGCGATGCACTGGACCCGCGCAAGCCGCCTCAATTGGCACCCCCTATGGATGGCAGTCATATTGAGGCGCGGATTGCGCCTGCCTTGTCACAAATTTTCGAATTGGGTTCTGCCCAGCAGCCTGAGCCAGGTGCCAACCTGTCGCCCATAAGGGCAAATTTGGACCTGGCGCAGATGCAGTCGATGGTGCAAGACAATGTCCTGAGTTTGGTGGTTCAAACTGGCCCCGAAGGGGACGGCTTGCGCCGCGATTGGCTCCAAGTGGGCTTGAGCGCAGACAAAAACCGAGCTTACGCATTTCAATGGTTTGCCCTCAGTGCGCTGCTGGCATTTCTTTACCTCTGGTTCCAATGGATTAAAGACTACCGATATGGTCGACAAAAAAGCTGACTCTCTTGAGTCCAAGCCATTAGGTTTGACGGTCTATGACTTGCCCGAGCCTGGTGCAGTCGCGGATGCCGATGCAAGGCAAACTGCCAGCGGACGTTTGCGCATGTTGCTGGTCTTGCTGGTGTGTGCTGCCCCCGTTATTGCTTCCTACTTGACCTATTACGTTGTGCGCCCGCAAAGTTTGCGCAGCTTTGGCGAATTGATCCTGCCAGTGGCGGCCATGCCAGACCTGCAAGCCAAGGATCTCAAAGGCCAAACAGTGGCGCTCAGCAGTCTGAAAAAACAATGGTTATTGGTCAGTGTGGCAGGTGGCGCTTGCCCCGCCGAGTGCCAGCAAAACCTGTTTTTGCAACGCCAAACACGTGCTGCTTTGGGCCGCGAACGCGATCGCACCGATTGGGTCTGGCTGGTCACAGACGATGCACCTTTGGATGCCGCTTTGCTGGTCGGTTTGAAAGACGCTATTGTCTTGCGTGTCCCCCAAGCGGAGGTATCGCAATGGCTAAAGCCCCAAGCCGCCAGCAAACTGGAAGACCACTTGTACTTGGTCGATCCCAATGGTGATTGGATGATGCGTTTCCCTGCCCATTTGCAAATCGATCAAGCCCCCAAGATGCGAAAAGACTGGGACCGACTACTGCGTGCTTCCGTGTCTTGGGACAAAGCAGGGCGCTGAATTTATGCAAGACGTCGCACTTTTCAACCTTGGCCCCATTTTCAAATTGCTGCTGTTGGCTGCAGTCGTGGCCATGGGGCCATTGGTTTGGGTTTGGTTGCGCCATCGCCACCAAGATGTGCCCCAACGTGTGCACCAACTCACCGCTTTGACGCTGTTTCTGTGTTTTGATCTTGTGTTGTTTGGCTCGTTCACCCGATTGAGCGACTCTGGCTTGGGCTGTCCCGATTGGCCGGGTTGCTATGGCCATGCCTCCCCCTTTGGCGCGGGCGAAGCCATACAGGCCGCGCAAACCGCCATGCCCACAGGACCTGTGACTTTGAGCAAAGCATGGGTAGAAATGATTCACCGTTATTTCGCTATGACCTTGGGCGTGCTGATACTCACCTTGGCGGTGTTTTCGTGGAAACGCGACCGTTCGGTATGGGGTTGGCCCACGCTCAGCTTGGTATGGGTGTGTGTGCAAGGTGCGTTTGGCGCTTTGACCGTCACCATGAAGTTGTTTCCCGCCATCGTCAGCTTGCATTTGATGGGTGGCATGTTGTTGTTGGTGATGTTGTTGATGCAATTGCTGCGTCAGCGCCATGCGCCTTGGGCCCAGTCCCGCATACCGCTGCCAACTTCTGTGCGCAGATGGTTGATGGCCGCTTGGGCTTTGCTGATGTTGCAAATTGTCTTGGGTGCTTGGGTCAGCTCGAACTACGCGGTCATGGCCTGCAACACTTACCCGCTTTGCCAAGGTGCTTGGTGGCCCGAGATGAATTTCGACAAAGGCTTTGACTTGTGGCGCTCCTTGGGGCTGGATGGCGACGGTCAAGCCCTGCCATTCCAAGCCTTGACTGCCATCCACTTCACCCACCGATGGCATGCTGTGCCTGTGGTTGCCTTGTTGCTGTGGTCTTCGTTTTTGTTGTACCGCCATGGCTTGCTTACCCAAGCTCGCGGTCTTTGGCTTTTGGTCTTTTTGCAATTCATCACCGGTATTTCCAATGCCGTGTTGGGTTGGCCCTTGCTGGCAGCTTTGCTGCACACCGCCAGCGCTGCGGGCCTGCTGTTGCTGTTAAGCTGGGCTTTGGGTATTTCCGAGTCCCGACCTTCAGGGCACATCGCCAAGACTTTTTCCAAGCCTGTTTTATGAGAGCGCTTTCTACTTTTATGCCCTTGCGTTGGCAGCAGTTCAATGCACTGACCAAACCACGTGTGATTCAGTTGATCGTCTTTTGTGCGCTGATTGGCATGGTGTTGGCGGTGCCGGGCGTGCCATCGTGGGCCGATGTGCAATTGGGCGCCATTGCGTGTTTGGGTATTTGGTTTGTCTCGGGGGCTGCTGCGGCGTTCAACTGCATTGTCGAAAAAGCCATTGACGCTCGCATGAAACGCACCTCTTGGCGACCTACCGCCAAGGGCGAGTTGAGTGACCGCGATACCTTGCTGTTTTCAGCGGTGCTGTGTCTATTGGGCTCAGCTATTTTGTACATCTGGGTCAATGCTTTAACCATGTGGTTAACCTTTGCCACCTTTGTGGGCTACGCCATCATTTACACCGTCATCTTGAAGCCTCTCACGCCGCAAAACATTGTCATTGGCGGCGCGTCTGGCGCCATGCCGCCGGTGTTGGGTTGGGCCGCTATGACGGGGGATGTCAGTCCCGAGTCCTTGATTTTGTGTCTCATCATCTTTTTGTGGACGCCGCCGCATTTTTGGGCTTTGGCCTTGTACCGTGTGGAGGATTACCGCAAGTCTGGCCTGCCCATGCTGCCGGTCACGCATGGCAACGAATTCACCCGTTTGCAAATCTTGCTCTACACCATTGTGCTGTTTGCAGCTTGCTTGATGCCTTTTGTGTACCGCATGAGCGGCTGGTTTTACCTTGTCAGTGCGACCATTCTCAGCCTGATGTTTTGCGCCTATGCATGGGCGCTGTGGCGCAACTACTCCGATGAACTCGCTCGCAAGACCTTTAAGTTTTCTCTCTACCATCTGAGCTTGCTGTTTGCAGCCTTTTTGATTGATCATTATTTGCCGGGTACTGTATGAGACGTGTTTTAGGCTTGTTCCTGCTTTTGGCGTTGTTGGCTTGCTCGCCGCAAAAGCAGTCTTTTCAGTCCATTGATTTAACCGGTGCCGACTACGCCAAAGGCTTTAGCTTGCCCGATCAGCTGGGTCAAACCCGAACCCTTGCAGACTTCAAAGGCAAGGTGGTATTGGTGTTTTTTGGCTTTACACAGTGTCCCGATTTTTGTCCCACCACCTTGAGCGAGATGGCGCAGATCAAGAAAAACTTGGGGCCACTCGGCGACAAAATGCAAGCTATCTTCATCAGCCTTGACCCCGAGCGTGACACGCCTGAGTTGCTCCAAGCCTATATGGGGAACTTTGACCCCAGTTTTGTGGCGCTGGTGCCCACCCTGGATGCACTGCCAGCCTTGGCCAAAGACTTCAAGATTTATTACAAAAAGGTGGAGGGTGCCAAGCCCGCAAACTACACCCTAGACCACTCGGCAGGCACCTATATATATGACACCGAGGGTCGCTTGCGTTTGTATGCCCGCTATGGGATGGGCGTGCCGGCGCTGACCGCCGACATTCAGCAACTGCTCAAGTAAATTCCAGCAAAGCTGCTTTCATTTTCTTCATGGCCGCCACTTCGATTTGGCGGATACGCTCGGCGCTCACACCATATTCAGCGGCCAATTCGTGCAATGTCATGCCGCCCGAGTTGTCGTCATTCACTTTGAGCCAACGCTCTTCGACGATGCGTCGACTGCGTTCGTCCAGCACATCCAGCGCTTGGAAGATGCCGTCGCTCGACAGCACCTCGCGCTGATGCGCTTCAATCATGGCAGTGGGTTCGTGGTGGGCGTCAGCAAGGTAGGCGATAGGACCAAAAGCGTCTTCGCCGTCATCGGTAGACACGGGGTCCAGCAAGACGTCGCCGCCAGCCATGCGGGCTTCCATTTCAATCACTTCTTCGCGCTTGACATTCAGGTCTTTGGCGATGATATCGATTTGCTCATCGTTCAAGCCATCGCGGCGTGAAGCATCGTGGTCTTCGCCAGCTTGGGCACGAAAGCCTTGCTTCATTGAGCGCAGATTGAAAAACAATTTGCGCTGCGCCTTGGTGGTGGCGAGTTTGACCATGCGCCAGTTTTTGATGATGTATTCGTGAATTTCTGCCTTGATCCAGTGCATGGCGTAACTGACCAAACGCACACCTTGGTCAGGGTCAAAGCGTTTGACTGCCTTCATCAGGCCCACATTGCCTTCTTGAATCAAGTCGGCGTGGGGCAGGCCGTAGCCCATGTATTGGCGTGAGATGGACACCACCAAGCGCAGGTGCGACAAGATCAGCTTTCCAGCTGCGTCAAGGTCGTTGTGGTCTTTGAGTTGGCGGGCAAAAGCCTGTTCTTGCTCTAAGGTGAGCATGGGCAGGCGGTTAGCCGCGGAAATATAGGCTTCAATATTGCCGAGTGGGGGCACCAAAGCCCATGGGTTGGCAGCAACCGGTGTTTGGCTTGAGAGGCTTAAAGCAGTCATGTGGGTCTCCTAACAGACGCGATAGCCCTATATTAGCACTCTCCAATAGAGAGTGCTAAGGATTTTTCGGGTTTACCCTGTTACTTGTGTTGACATGAGATACACGTTAATCTACCATTTGTATATCTAATGTACATGCATAAGGAGATCGTCATGCGCGATGCCGCCATCAACCTGCGAGCCCAACCTGAGCAGCGAGATTTGATTGATCAGGCAGCGACCTTGCTTCGCAAAAACCGCTCTGACTTCATGTTGGAGGCTGCCTGTGACAAAGCGC
>JBILIR010000122.1:0-5388 GCA_044368955.1 Limnohabitans sp. | reverse complement strand
GTTGGTGACCACGGTCAATCCTCAGGCGATCAACTTTGGCCATCAACTCACCCGAGTTGCCATGCAAGCCCAGCGCTGGGCCAACCAAGCCTTTCATGTGCTAGCCAAGCAGCAAACACAGCAACCGCCGGCAAGCGTGGGTGCGCCGACCATCAAGGCGCAAGTGGTGCATTTTGTGAATAAAAAAATGCCCAAAGGCTTGCCAAACAAAACGGCCAGGGCCTTGCTTGACATCGAAGACCAAGACTATGTGCCCATCATCCGTAACCCGCAAACCACCCATGCAGATGCGGAGGCGGTGTTTTATTTTCCAGGTTGCGGCTCAGAGCGCTTGTTCAGCCAAGTAGGCTTGGCAACCCAAGCCATGTTGTGGCACGCCGGTGTGCAGACTGTTTTGCCCCCTGGGTATTTGTGCTGCGGCTACCCACAGCGTGGCTCGGGCCAGCAAGACAAGGCTGACAAAATCATCACCGATAACCGCGTGTTGTTTCACCGCGTGGCCAATACCTTGAACTACCTTGACATCAAAACCGTGGTGGTGAGTTGCGGCACCTGTTTTGACCAATTGCAGGGCTATGAGTTCGACAAAATTTTCCCTGGCTCACGTATTTTGGATATCCATGAATACTTGCTTGAAAAACAACTGACCTTGCCTGCAGGTGGTGCCTACCTCTACCACGACCCTTGTCACAGTCCGATGAAACAGCAAGCGCCCATGAAAACGGTGAAAGCCTTGCTGGGTGAACAAGTGCTCGAGAGCAAACGTTGCTGTGGCGAGAGCGGCGGCTTAGCCTATTCACGCCCCGATGTGTCTACCCAAATTCGTTTTCGCAAAGAGCAAGAAATTCGCTTAGGTGAAGAGGCGTTGCGCGAGAAAAACTGGGTTGCTCCCCAAGAAAACGTCAAGGTTTTGACCAGTTGCCCCAGTTGCTTGATGGGCTTGAATCGCTTTCAAGACGATCTCCAAAACGGCTTGCTAGAGGCTGATTACATCGTGGTGGAGATGGCCAAAAAAATCTTGGGCGAGCAATGGATGACAGACTATGTTCGCCAAGCCAACAGTGGTGGCATAGAACGTGTTTTGGTTTAAGGAGCAGGCATGGCAGGATTGACACCCACTACCCCACAGCCCACGGATATCGTGTTGCACAGCCAGTCCAAAGTACTGGAAATCGCTTTTTCTGATGGTCAAAATTTCCGCATTCCCTTCGAGCTAATGCGTGTCTACAGCCCCTCGGCTGAGGTGCAGGGACATGGCCCAGGACAAGAAGTACTGCAAAGCGGCAAGCGCGAGGTGGCCATCGTGGCGCTCGAGCCAGTGGGCCACTATGGGGTGCAACCCCAATTCAGTGATGGACACAACAGCGGTATTTTTTCTTGGGACTATTTGTACTCTCTGGGTCAACGTGAAGCCGAGTTATGGCTGCAGTATGAAATGCGCTTAAAAGCAGCGGGTGTAGGACGCGATGACCCCATGGGGTCTGCCGCCGGTCATGCTTGCCACAGCCATTAGGTCCGCTATGACGCAAACACACTTCGGTTTTAAAAAAGTCAACGAAGAAGACAAAGCACGTCGGGTACGCGGTGTTTTCGATTCGGTTGCGAGCAAATACGACATCATGAATGATTTGATGTCCATGGGAATGCACCGCGCATGGAAAGCTTATGCGGTGATGGTCGCCCATGTGCAGGCAGGCGACGCGGTGCTGGATATCGCTGGCGGCACTGGGGATATGGCCCAGGCGTTTGCCAAGCAAGCTGGCCCCCAAGGCACTGTGGTGCATACCGACATCAACTTGGCGATGCTGCGGCAAGGCCGAGACCGCCTCCTAGACGAAGGTCTGATGCTGCCGACCACCGCCTGTGATGCAGAGGCTTTGCCATTTGCAGATACCAGCTTCAATGTAGTTTGTGTATCCTTTGGTTTGCGCAATATGACCCATAAGGACCGCGCTTTGGCAGAAATGGCTCGGGTTCTCAAGCCCGGTGGCAAGCTCTTGGTGTTGGAATTTTCCAAAGTTGCCCAACCTTTATCTAAGGTCTATGACTGGTATTCCTTTGAAGTATTGCCGCGACTGGGCAAAATGGTGGCTGGCGACGACGCCAGCTACCGTTATCTGGCTGAATCCATCCGGATGCATCCTGATCAAGCGGCATTGAAAGTTCTCATGCAAGAAAGTGGTTTTGCGCACGTGGACATTCATAACCTCTCGTTAGGCGTGGTGGCTTTGCATGTTGGAATACGTTGTTGATGGAAAGAAATTTATGAAAATCATGTCTTTGTTGTTGAGTGTTGTCATGCTGACATTCAGTGTGCAGGCAGACGCTAAGCGACTCGGTGGGGGGCGTTCTTTGGGTAAGCAGTCTGGCGCTGTCAGCCAACGTGAAGCGACTCGCCCGGCTGCTCAAAATGCGGCCACAGCACCCGCTGCAAAGCCTTCACCTGCGGCACCTGCTGTGCAGCAACCGCGTCGACCTTGGGGTGCGATGCTGGGTGGCTTGGCTGCTGGCTTGGGCTTGGCATGGTTGGCCCATTCCATGGGCCTTGGCGCAGAGTTTGGGCAGTTCTTGATGTTCGGTTTGATGGCTTTGGGTTTGATGTTGCTGGCTGGCTGGTTCATGCGCCGTCGCTTGAGCAATCAGAACGCAACGCCTTTCGCCTATGGTGGCGCTGGCTCTGTGGGCAATCCAGACCATGCGCAGCAGTACAACCCCGCCAAGGTGGGCAACGATGCCTCGGCACGCCCTTGGGAAAATCCCAGCACTCCTTACCCTTCACAAACAGCCCCCAACCGTGCGTCAGCCCGAATCGGTTCTTCATTGATGGGCAGTGGTCAAAACTGGACCATTCCAGAAGGCTTTGATGTGCAAGGTTTTGTTCAATCAGCCAAGCACAATTTCATCAATTTACAAGCTGCTTGGGACAGATCCGATATTCCCGCCTTGCGCGTCATGATGACCGATGACATGCTGGTTGAAATTCAGTCCCAGTTGGCAGAGCGGGAACAGATGGTCTCTGGTCCCAACACCACTGA
This sequence comes from Limnohabitans sp., assembly GCA_044368955.1. Lineage (GTDB taxonomy): Bacteria > Pseudomonadota > Gammaproteobacteria > Burkholderiales > Burkholderiaceae_C > Limnohabitans. The sequence continues at coordinate 2,353 of JBILIR010000122.1, read as the reverse complement.
AGTGGTCATGCTGGAAGCGCAGTTACTGGGCATTGAAGACTTGGGTGAAGGCTACATGGCCAGCATTGAATTCTCGGGTTTGATTCGCGAGGACATCACCGCAGGCCCAAGCCCTTTCCGTGAGGTGTGGAATATGACCAAGCCTAAAACCGGACAAATGGGTTGGCTGGTCGCCGGCGTACAGGCTTTGCAATAACCGACGCTATTCATGAAATCCTTACCTTCATTGGCAGAGTTGGCCGCTCAGTTCAGCTCTGCCGTGATGCATTTGCAGCCCCCTGCGGTCTTGATTGAAGAGGCGCAAGACCGCGTACTTCTGTTGGTCAACCATGTCTTGATGCAAGAGCCTGCAGCCACGACAAGGCTTCGCCGTCAGCAAAACCGCACCATCCAAATTGGGTGGCGACAGCTGCAACTGTCTTGTCGCATCACACCCGCTGGTTTGCTTGAGAGGACTGTGCTGCAAAGCTTGCCAGACTTGTCTTTGCATATCAGCCAAGCGTCGCCATTGGCCATTGTCCAAACCTTGGCGCAGGGTGACAAACCCATGATGCAAGTGCAAGGCGATGTCATGTTGGCCGCAGACATCAATTGGCTTGTTGACCATGTGCGCTGGGATATCGAGGAAGACCTCTCCCGTGTACTGGGTGACGCGCTGGCGCACCAAACTGTGGCCATGGCCAAGCGAGTCTTTGCGGCACTCAAAGGTTTTTTACCTGACGGCACCTCCCCTACGGTACGCCCCTCATGATCCGCATTGACCGCGGGGTGTTCATCGTCTGGGTGGTTCTGCGCTTCGGTCTCGATGAATTGCTGCTCTCAGGCTTCAAGCAGCCTTGGCTTAAGGTCCTATCGCGAGTACTTACCTTGGGGCGCAATTTACGTGCTCCACGGGGTGAGCGTCTGCGCTTGGCTTTGGAGCGCTTAGGCCCCGTATTCGTAAAGTTTGGCCAAGTGCTGTCTACCCGTCGCGATTTGTTGCCGGAAGACATTTCGGATGAACTTGCCAAGCTGCAAGACCAAGTACCCCCTTTTCCTTCCGCGCAAGCGGTGGCCATGATTGAAAAAGCTTTTGGTAAAAAGCTTGACGAGGTGTTTAGCCATTTTGAACATACGCCTGTCGCCAGCGCATCGGTGGCACAAGTCCACTTTGCGCGACTGCGCAACAGCAAGGGTGAGCCTGAGCGCGAGGTGGCAGTGAAGGTGTTGCGCCCAGGCATGCTCAAAGTGATCGACAAAGATTTAGACCTCATGCGCAACATGGCCATGTGGGTAGAGCGACTTTCAAATGATGGCAAGCGACTCAAGCCGCGCGAAGTTGTCGCCGAGTTTGATAAACACTTGCATGACGAACTCGACTTGGTTCGTGAAGCCTCCAATGCTGCGCAGTTGCGCCGCAATATGGAGGGCTTGAACTTGGTCTTGATCCCAGAGATGGTTTGGGAATATTGCCGCACCAATGTCTTGGTCATGGAGCGCATGTATGGCATTCCCATCAGCCATACCGAAGCTTTGCGCAAGGCCGGTGTCAACATCCCACAACTTGCCAAAGATGGCGTGACCTTGTTTTTTACCCAAGTGTTTCGCGATGGCTTCTTCCATGCCGACATGCACCCTGGCAATATCCAAGTCAGCACCGACCCCGCCACCTTTGGTCGTTATGTGTCACTCGACTTTGGCATCGTGGGCACCCTGACCGAAGTCGATAAAGATTATTTGGCGCAAAACTTCACGGCATTTTTTCGCCGTGATTACAAGCGGGTTGCTGAGTTGCACATTGAGTCTGGCTGGGTTCCTGAACAAACCCGTGTGGATGAACTGGAAGCGGCGATTCGTGCGGTGTGCGAGCCTTATTTCGACAGGCCGCTAAAAGAGATTTCTTTGGGCATGGTGTTGTTGCGCTTGTTTCAAACGTCCAGACGCTTCCAAGTGGAAATACAACCGCAGTTGGTGTTGCTGCAAAAAACCTTGCTCAACATCGAAGGTTTGGGGCGACAACTCGACCCAGACCTTGATTTGTGGAGCACTGCCAAGCCTTTCTTGGAAAAGTGGATGCTTGAGCAAATGGGGCCACAAAAATTTTGGCAACAACTCAAGATTGAAGCCCCTCGGTTTGCCAAATTGATTCCAGAAATTCCCCGCTTGGTCCACGCCTATTTGCAGCGTGATCAGATGGCCGAGCGTGATGAATTGATTCGTTTGATTGAAGCACAGCGGCGAACACACCAAAACTTACAGGCGCTTTTATTGGTGGTCTTGGGCTTCATGGCCGGTATCGTCATCACGGCCACCCTTGGCGTGTGGAGTTTGGCAGGCTGATGCTTCAGTCCAAAGGTCGGTAGGCTTCACGTCG
>JBILIR010000120.1:0-5423 GCA_044368955.1 Limnohabitans sp. | reverse complement strand
TGGTAAATGCCGGCTTGGGTGTAAGCGTCTTTCACCAAGGTGTTTTTGGTCAGTTCACCATAGGCCAGCCCTGAGGTGTGGCGCAGCAAATCTTGGATGGATGGCTCTTTGTTGGCAGGCACCAGTTTGAAGCTCACGCCGTTATACAGAGGGTCATGCGTGGCAACGCTCACCATGGGGCTCTTGAAGATGGGCAGGTATTTGGAGACGGGGTCGGTGAGTTGCACCTTGCCGTCTTCGACCAACATCATCAAAGCGGTAGAGACCAGCGGCTTGGTCATGGAGTAAATGCGAAACACCGAATCGAGTTGCATGGGTGCATCGCTGCCGTTGTTGAGCTTGCCAAAGGCTTGGGCATAGACCAACTTGCCTTTACGCGCCACCATCGCCACCGCTCCGGGCAAGCGTTGTTGCTCCACCTCTGTTTGCAGGGCTTGCGAGATTTCCCCCAATCGTTTAGATGACACGCCCACCGATTCAGGGTTTGCCGTGGGCAAAGCTTGCGTCCAAGCCCAGCCCGCTTGCAGCAACAAGGCGGCGGCAAGCAAGCTCAGGCGGCGGGTGGGGAAGGTTTGCAACATAGGTCTAGTCTCCTGAAGAATGAAAACGACTGGCCAACCACACCAGCAACAGCACAGGCACACCTAACAAAGCGGTACTTGTGAAAAACCATGCATAGCCTGCGGCGTCCACCGCCAAGCCAGAAAACCCCGCCAAAAATTTAGGCAACAACAGCATCAGCGAACTGAACAATGCGTACTGCGTGGCTGAATACTGCACCTTGGTGAGCGACGACAAATAGGCAATGAAGGCAGCTGACGCAATGCCGCTGGCCAAGTTGTCCGCCGACACCACGCCAATCAAGGCATAAACATCGTGGCCATGTAACGCTAACCAAGCAAACAGCAGATTGGTGAAGGCGCTCAAGACCGCGCCCAGCATCAACACCCGCATCACACCCCAACGCAGCACCAAGGCGCCGCCTAGAAATGCGCCAACCAAGGTCATGATGACGCCGTACAACTTGGTGACGGTGGCCACCTCTTCTTTGGTGTACCCCATGTCGACATAAAACGGGTTGGCCATGATGCCCATAACGATGTCGCTGATGCGGTAAGTGCCAATCAGCGCCAACAGCAACACCGCATGCCAGCGATAGCGGCCAATGAATTCAGCAAACGGCGCCACCACCGCCACCTGCAACCATTCACGCAAGCCGTGCGCTGGGGGCAGTTCCACATGCGCGGGTTCTTTAGAGAACAACACCGTCACCATGCCCACCGCCATCGACAACGCCATTGCTATATAGGCCACACGCCAAGCCGCATCTTGGTAGGTGCCTGCTGGCAGGCCGCCCACTTCGGCACGTGCGGCAATCCAAAACACACCTGCACCCGCCCAAATCATGGCCAAGCGGTAACCGGTTTGGTAGCTGGCGGCCAGCACCGCTTGCAAACGTGCTTGCGCTGACTCGATGCGAAACGCATCCAGCGCAATGTCTTGGGTGGCCGAGCCAAAAGCCGCCAGCAACGCAAAAGCCACCAAAGGTGTCAGTGAGTCTTGCGGGTTGCTCCACGCCATGCCCAGCAGACCGGCCATGACCGCCGCTTGCGCCAGCAGCAACCAACTGCGTCGTCGTCCCAAGAGCCGCGTCAAGACAGGCAAAGGCAAGCGGTCCACCAAGGGTGCCCATGCCCATTTAAAACCATAGGCCAGCCCTACCCAACTGAGAAACCCAATGGTGGAACGGTCAATCCCCGCTTCGCGCAGCCTGAAACTCAGCGTTCCCAACACCAGCAAAAGCGGCAAACCCGCCGAAAACCCTAAAACCAACATGCGCAAACTGTTGGGACTGAGGTAAATCAGCAAGCTGTCATGCCAGGAGGGTGGTTTGGACGTGGAAGATGGGTTATTGTTCATACCCTCGTATTGTCATCGCCTCTATCCCAGCCCCACTTATGTTGACCAAACGTGCTTTTTTTCACCACTGTGCTTTTTGCATGGCAGGCGCTTACAGCTTGGATGCTTTCGCCCGTGATGGCGTGGAGGTGGGCAAGCAGTCGAGCTTTGCCAAGTTGGTTCCTGCCGCCGAAGTCGAAGGCACGGCCTACACCCAATACAGCCAGATGCTCAAACAGGCGTCCGAGAAAAACGCACTCGCACCCGACGACCACCCGCAGGTGATTCGACTGCGTGCCATTGCCACCCGTTTGATTCCCTACAGCTATGAATGGAACCCCCGCGCCAAAGACTGGAATTGGCAGGTGAACCTGATTGGCTCAGACCAGGTCAATGCGTTTTGTATGCCAGGGGGCAAGATTGCTTTCTACCATGGCATCTTGAGCAAACTCAACCTCACCGACGACGAAGTGGGGATGGTGATGGGCCATGAAATTGCCCACGCCTTGCGCGAACATGCCCGCGAGCGCATGGGCAAGAGCATGGCCACCAACACCTTGTCCAAGATTGGCGGTGCATTGGCCTCGGTGTATTTGGGCGTAGACCCCCGCTTGACCGACGCGGTGGCCATGCAAGGTGCGAACTTGATCAACCTGAAGTTCAGCCGCGAGGATGAGTCCGAGGCCGATTTGGTGGGCATGGAGTTGGCCGCTCGTGGCGGTTACAACCCCCGTGCAGGCGTCACGCTTTGGCAAAAAATGAGTGCGGCCAACAAAGGCGCACCACCGCAATGGATGAGCACCCACCCTTCTGGAAAAACCCGCATCAAAGATATTGAGGCGAACTTGCCCAAGGTAGATCATCTGTACAAGCAAGCCGCGAAGCCCTAGGGGTTAACAGCCCTGTTAGGTGCCGCCCACATAGGGGTTGCTGCGCCGCTCACGACCAAAAGTACTCTCGGGGCCATGGCCGGGGATGAACACCGTGTCGTCGCCCATGGGCCATAAACGCTGGGTGATGCTGTCAATCAAGTCTTGGTGGTTGCCTTGGGGAAAATCGGTGCGGCCAATGCTGCCGGCAAACAGCACATCGCCAACAAATGCCCGCTTCAACTCGGGCGAATAAAACACCACGTGTCCTGGGGTGTGGCCCGGGCAGTGGCGCACTTGCAAAGTGTGCGCCCCCAAGGTGACGGTGTCGCCGTCACTCAGCCAGCGCGTGGGCGTGAAAGCGCGGGAGGGTGGAAAGCCATAGTTCGCCGCGGCGTCTTTCAAACCATCGATCCAAAACTGATCCCCGGGGTGCGGCCCGATGATGGGTAATTGCAAGGTCTCAGCCAACTCAGCCGTGCCACCTGCGTGGTCGATGTGCGCATGGGTGATCCAAATTGCCACCAACGTCACACCCAGTTGCTTGCAAGCGTCTTGCAGCATGTCCAAGTCACCACCTGGGTCGATGATGGCGGCAGTCATGCCCTCGTCCTCCCAGACCACCGAGCAGTTTTGTTGAAAGGGGGTGACGGGGATGGTTTCGTAGTGGAGCATGTTGTAGAAAAAAGAGCGCGTGGTGAAAACGGGTTGAAGAGTAGCTTAAGCGGCAACAGGCCAGATTATCGATGCACCACATTCATCAAACCGACATAAAGCAACTTTACGATGGAATCGAGTTGGCCCATTTCTTGGAGTGGCTCTTAGAACCAACCTACAAAATTGATGCATTACAGAGCTGTATTTATTTCCGATCTGCACCTGGGAACCCCAGGCTGCCAAGCCGACGCCCTCCTAGACTTTCTTAAATCGCACTCCAGCGATTATTTGTATTTGGTGGGCGACATCATTGACGGATGGCAATTGCGCCGCAAATGGTATTGGCCACAAGCCCACAACGACGTGGTGCAAAAAATCTTGCGCCGTGTCCGTAAGGGCTGCCATGTGGTTTATGTGCCAGGCAACCACGACGAGTTTGCTCGGGACTTTGTCGATCACCACTTTGGTGGTATCGAGGTGTTGGAAGAGGCCTCACACACCACCTTGGATGGGCGTAAATTGTGGTTGGTCCATGGCGACTATTTCGATGCGGTCGTCAAATACGCCAAATGGTTGGCCTACTTGGGCGACACCTTGTATGAATTGACCTTGCGCTTGAACCGTCATTTCAACCGTCTGCGCCGCCATATGGGTTTGCCTTATTGGTCCTTGTCGGCCTATTTGAAAGGCAAAGTGAAGAAGGCTTTGAACTTCGTCACCGACTTTGAAAACGCTGTGGCCCATGAGGCGAAAAAACGTGGCTACCAAGGCGTGGTGTGCGGTCATATTCACCGCGCAGAAATTCGCACCATCGATGGTGTGCTTTATTGCAACGATGGCGATTGGGTAGAGAGCCGCTCTGCCTTGGTCGAGCATGTAGACGGTAGGCTGGAGCTGATTTACTGGGACCAGATTCTGGACGCCTTGCCCAATACCAACGCCGTGGTCTTACAGCACGACCCTCTGCCCATCACTGAACCCGCTTGACCTCCCTGCTGCGACGCGAGGGTTTTGTCCCCTTGATGGGGGCGCAATTCATCTCCGCTCTCGCCGATAACGCCCTGTTGTTGGTGGCCATGGCCCTTTTGGTAGAGCAAGGGCAGGCGGCTTTTTGGGTGCCTTTGCTCAAACTGATGTTCACCCTGTCCTACGTCGTCTTGGGGCCCTGGGTCGGTGTGTGTGCAGATACGTGGCCCAAACAAAAAGTGATGATGGTTGCCAATGGTGTCAAAGCTTTGGCGTGTATGGCCATGCTTTGGGGTGTGAATCCATTACTCGCGTTTGCCATCGTGGGCGTGGGTGCTGCCGTTTATGCCCCTGCCAAATATGGCTTGGTCACCGAACTGGCGCAACCCGAGCAGTTGGTGACAGCCAACGCATGGATAGAAATCAGCACCGTCAGCGCCGTCTTGCTGGGCGTGGTGTTGGGTGGCGCCTTGGTCAGCCCCGCATGGCTGCAACTGACATGGGTTCAAGCCTGGTCCTCATTCCAAGGCCTGGAGAGTGTTTACGCCGCTTCGCTAGCGATGCTGCTGGCTTGCTATGGTTTGGCGGCGGTGCTCAATCTGTTTATTCAGGGCAGCGGCCGGGTGTATACGCCCATGCCATGGCAGTTGACAGCCCTCTTAAGCGGCTTTTGGCAAGACTTGAAAAGCTTGTGGCAAGACCCGTTGGGCAGTATCAGCTTGTCGGTAACCACTTTGTTTTGGGGCGTGGGCGCAAGCTTGCAATTGATCGTGCTTAGCTGGGCACAAGAATCGCTCTTCTTGAGTCTGTCGCAGGCCGCTTACTTGCAAGCGGCCACAGCCGTGGGCGTGATGGCGGGGGCGGCATTGGCTGCACGTTGGGTGTCGCTGCACCAAGCCACCCGCGTCTTAGGGTTGGGCTTGGCCATGGGCGCTTTGTTGCCAATCATCTTGTGGGTGACGCAGTGGCAGACAGCTGTTTTGCTCACCGCCTTGCTGGGCATGGTGGGCGGGTTTTTTGTGGTGCCCATGA
>JBILIR010000119.1:0-5434 GCA_044368955.1 Limnohabitans sp. | reverse complement strand
CCTCGTAACCCACGCCGTGGCAGTCCACCAAAACCTGGGGAGGATTTTTCTCACTCAGCGTGCCGCTCAACTTGCCGATCATTGAATGCCTATCATTGGGGAAATTTCAACGGATTATCAACTTGATTCTGCGCCACACTTTCAGCCCCTCTAACAACACCCGACTTGGCCATGTATGTGGCGCCATGGATGAGCATTTGCGCACCATCGAACTCGGCCTTGCTGTCAAGATTTCTCATAGCCATGAGAAATTCAGAATCGATGGCCACAAGGCCAAAGTCACCCGCGCTTTGGAGGTGTTGCAAGCTTTGTACGAGCGGGCTGCTAAACCGATTTCCAAGGAGCAGGTACAACTGATGCTGGTGGGTGATGAGCACATGGGCAACCACAAAGATGGGTCGCTGAGCCTTACAACCCGTCGCAACGATGTCCAAGCCCGTACCCCTACCCAAGCCCTGTATTTAGAAAATATCGCACAACACGACATCACCTTTGGCATTGGGCCTGCGGGTACTGGCAAAACCTATTTGGCCGTTGCCAGCGCTGTGGATGCACTGGAACGCAGCGCGGTGCAGCGCATCATCCTGACGCGACCGGCTGTGGAAGCGGGTGAAAAACTTGGCTTCTTGCCTGGCGATTTGGGGCAGAAAGTGGATCCTTATTTACGACCACTCTATGACGCACTCTATGAGTTGATGGGTTTTGACAAGGTGCAAAAAGCATTTGAGCGCAGCGCATTGGAAATTGCACCCCTGGCTTTTATGCGGGGTCGCACCTTGAACAACGCTTTTGTCATCTTGGATGAAGCACAAAACACCACGCCAGAGCAAATGAAGATGTTTCTCACCCGCATCGGTTTTGGCGCTAAAGCCGTCATCACGGGCGACGTTAGCCAAATCGATCTGCCCAAAGGCAGTCCCAGTGGTTTGGTGGATGCAGAACTTGTGCTGCGAAGAGTGTCAGGCATTGCCATCACGCATTTCACCAGCAAAGATGTGGTGCGCCATCCCTTGGTGGCACGCATCGTCGATGCCTACGACAAACACCGCAAAGCAGACTGAACATGGCGCTTGCAAAGCTTCAACTGTCCTTGCAATTTGCCGATATTCCTTATGCGGCCAGACACCGGGCTGCGCTGGCCCGCCATGTGGTGTCGCGCTGCATCCGCCACGCCTTGTCAAACGACGCAGAAATCACGGTGCGCATAGTTGGCTTGGACGAAGGCCGAGCGCTGAACCACAGTTACCGCAAAAAGGATTACGCTACCAATGTGCTGACGTTTGATTACGCACAGTCACCGGTGGTGATGGCCGACTTGGTGCTGTGTGCCCCAGTGATTGCTAAGGAAGCCAAAGAACAAGGCAAAACGCTGGCAGCGCATTACGCGCATTTGCTTGTGCATGGCACTTTGCATGCTCTGGGCTGGGACCATGAAACATCTGTTAAAGATGCCAAGGCCATGGAAGCGCGGGAAGTGGCCATCTTGGCGGGTCTGGGCTTTGCCAACCCTTACCTCTGAGATGCTTCTTCGTCCAATAAACGCACCCTGACACTCTTGCCCTTGATGCGGCCTTTGGACAAACGCTCAACAGCTGTGTGCGCAATGGCCCTGTCAACCGCCACATAGGTGGAAAACTCGTTCACATTGATCTTGCCAATTTGCGTCGCTTCAAAACCTGCTTCGCCTGTCATGGCGCCGAGCACATCACCTGCGCGGATTTTTTCTTTGCGCCCACCGACAATTTGCAAGGTGCGCATCGGAGCTTGCAACTTGTCTCCTGCCGCAGGTGTCAGTGTTGACATTGGTGCCCATTGGGACTCTTGCCCCTGCAAAACCTCGATGCGCCCGACCGCGCCCATCTCGTCCAAGCTGGCCAAAGTCAGCGCCAAACCCTGGGCGTCGGCTCGGCCGGTGCGGCCAATGCGGTGGATGTGCAATTCAGCATCGGGCGTTACTTCCACATTGATCACCGCATTCAACTGGCTGATGTCCAAGCCCCGCGCGGCCACATCGGTGGCCACCAGCACCGAGCAAGATCGGTTGGCAAACTGCACCAAGACCTGATCGCGCTCGCGTTGCTCCAACTCGCCGTACAGCGCCAGCGCATCAAAACCTTGGGCTTGCAGCACCGCCAACAACTCGCGGCATTGCTGCTTGGTGTTGCAAAACGCCAGCGTTGATTCAGGCCTGAAGTGGTTCAACAGCAAAGACACCGTATGCAAGCGCTCGTCTTCACGCACCTCGTAAAACACTTGGCGGATTTTGTCGGCCGCATGTACGGTTTGCACTTTCACGGTTTGTGGTTCGCGCATGAACTGCGCTGACAGTTTGGCAATGCCTTCGGGGTAGGTGGCGGAGAACAACAGGGTTTGGCGCTGCGCAGGAATTTGGGCGATGAGCTGCTTCATGTCGTCATAAAAACCCATGTCGAGCATGCGGTCGGCTTCATCGAGCACCAAAGTTTTGACCGAGTCCAAACGCAGGTTGCCCCGCGTTAAGTGGTCCAAGATGCGCCCAGGGGTCCCCACCACCACATGCGCACCGTGTTGCAGGCTTTGCTCTTGGCCACGCAAGGCCACGCCGCCGCACAGCGTCACCACTTTGATGTTGGCTGTTGCTCTGGCCAAGCGGCGAATTTCGGTGGTGACTTGATCGGCCAACTCACGCGTCGGGCACATCACCAGCGCTTGCACTGCGTGAAAGTTGGCGGTGAGTTTTTCAACCAGTGGCAAGCCAAAGGCGGCTGTTTTTCCGCTCCCCGTGCTGGCTTGGGCGATCAGGTCTTTGCCCGCCAGCGCCAGCGGCAAACTCGCCGCTTGAATGGCGGTCATCTCGGTGTAGCCGAGTTGGTCGAGGTTGGCGAGGGTGTCGGGAGAAAGAGGCAGTGCGCTGAAGGCTTGGGTCATGCGGGCATTATCAATGGGTTCCCCTGTCCCCCTGGGCCATCACTTCAAGTCGCGCACATCATCAAAGTGCGCTTCAACATCATTAGGCAGTAATTGAATGGTGGCACGCAGGCCAGGCACGGCACTCATCAGGGCTTGTTCCACGCTGGTGCGCAACGCTGCGGCTCGCCCCAAGGACCAACTCGCAGGCATGTGCATATGCATGTCAATAAAGCGGCGCTGGCCAGCTTGGCGAGTGGTGACGTGGTCAAAGCGAATGATGTGAACTTCACCCCGTTGATGCTCAAAGCCATCCAAGACTTCCTTGATTTGCGCCAGCACTTCGGGTTCTACCGCTTCATCCATCAAACCTTGAGAAGAGCGCCAAATCAGGCTAAAACCTTCTTTCAAAATATTCAGGGCCACACCCATGGCAACCAGGGCGTCCAACCATAACCAGCCAGTGAAATACACCATGGTCAAGCCGATGACCACGCCAGCAGACGTCCACACATCGGTGACCAAATGTTTGGCGTCGGCTTCCAAGGCTATCGAGCGATGCACCTTGGCAGCACCAAACATCACCCAAGCCAAAAAACCATTCAAAGCGGAACTGGCGACCGACAGCGCCAAACCCCAGCCTAAATCGTCCACAGGTTGCGGATCGAAGATCCGATGAACAGACGCCCAAATGATGGCCGCCGCCGCACCCATGATGAGAATGCCTTCAAAACCTGAAGAAAAATACTCGGCCTTGTGGTGACCGTAAGGATGCTCTTCATCGGCAGGTTGTTGTGCCACCGTCACCATCACCAAGGCAAAGATGGCGCTGGCCAAATTGACAAACGACTCCATGGCGTCCGACAACAAACCCACGGAGTCCGTGATGTACCAAGCCAGAGTTTTCATCCCGATGGTGATGATGGCCACCACCACGGACGCCCACAGCAGCGTTTTAGGTTGAAGTCTAATGAGAAAATTCATAAAAACGCCTCGTGGTGGCCGGAGCTACAAGCGTTTCAAGCAAGGTGCACCCGGGCAAATTTACGCTTGCCCACTTGCACCACATATGTTCCTGCGTCGAGCTTCAAACCTTTGTCGCTGACCACGCTGCTGTCGATGCGTACACCGCCGCCGTCGATCAAGCGGCTGGCCTCGCTGCTCGATGGCGCCAAACCTGCGCTCTTCAACAGCGCCGCAATGCCTAACGGTGCACCACTGATATTCACCTCGGGGATGACGTCGGGCACGCCGCCCTTGCTGCGGTTCACAAAGTCTTGCTCGGCAGCGTCAGCCAAAGCCGCGCTGTGAAAGCGGGTGGTGATTTCCTTGGCCAGCATCACCTTTGCGTCGCGCGGGTTGCGACCGCCCTCGACCTCGGTCTTCAATGCAGCGATGGCCTCCAGACTTTGGAAGCTGAGCAAGGTGAACCAGCGCCACATCAAGGTGTCGCTGATCGACAAGACCTTGGCAAACATGGTGTTGGCGTCTTCGGCGATACCGATATAGTTGTTCTTGCTTTTGGACATTTTTTCCACGCCGTCCAAGCCTTCCAGCAAGGGCATGGTCAAGATGCATTGCGGCTCTTGGCCGAACTCCTGCTGCAAATGGCGGCCCATCAGCAGGTTAAATTTTTGGTCGGTACCACCCAACTCCAAGTCGCTTTTCAGGGCCACGCTGTCATAGCCTTGCATCAGCGGGTACAAAAACTCATGCACGCTGATGGATTGGCCGCCATGGAAGCGCTTGTGAAAGTCGTCACGCTCCATCATCCGCGCCACGGTGTAGCGCGACGCGAGTTGGATCATGCCGCTGGCCCCCAAAGGCTCGCTCCACTCGCTGTTGTAGCGAATCTCGGTTTTGGCCGGGTCCAGCACCATGCTGGCCTGCTTGTAATAGGTGTCGGCATTGAGCTTGATTTGCTCAGGCGTCAAGGGCGGGCGGGTGCTGTTGCGCCCCGATGGGTCGCCAATCAGCGAGGTGAAGTCACCGATCAAAAAGATCACCTGATGGCCCAAGTCCTGCAGTTGGCGCATTTTGTTGAGCACCACGGTGTGACCGATGTGGATGTCGGGCGCTGTGGGGTCAAGCCCCAGCTTGATGCGCAAGGGCGTGCCCGTGGCATGGGAGCGCTGCAATTTTTTAACCCATTCGTCTTGGGGCAGTAACTCTTCGCAGCCCCGCAAGCTCACCGCCAAGGCGTGTTGAACCTCGGCTGATAAAGAAGAAGCGGATACAGGCGATTGATTCATATATCTATTTGGGTTTACACCGGGCCCGCAAACGTTTATACTGCACCGGTTTTTCGCCATTTTAAGTGGCTGCGCGGGGGCTCCCCCCGGGAACTTCAATTGAAACCAATCCTCTTATCACTGTGGGCCGAATGGCACAGCTGGCACCGCCGACACCCGCATGCGGCGGCGGCTGGCGTGACCGCCTTTTTGCTGCTGGCCGGCGGTGGGGCTGTGGCCGTGGCGTCGCTCGGGCCAGATGCATCTGATCTGCCCATCCGGCAGGTGATTGAAAAGCCTTTGCCCAGCCTGCAAAC
>JBILIR010000002.1:0-20136 GCA_044368955.1 Limnohabitans sp. | reverse complement strand
GAACAAAGTAACAGACTTTGGCTTAGCTGCAGTCAGCGCCGCAACAAGACTGTTTTGATCTATACCTGTTTCAGACAAATAGTCCTTATGACCGCCGTGCGGCAAGAAAAACAATGACTTTCCATCCGTTGAAGGCAAGCCGTGACCGCTGTAAAAAACATATACATCGGTTTTGTCTTTCTTCACATAGGAAGGCAGCCAACTTTTGAATGCGCTCAACATCTCGACCTGTTCAGCCTCCCCATCAATCAGCATCTTGATATTTTCAGGCTTAATGCCAAGAGCTCTGACCGCGTAGTCGTAAAACGAACGTGCATCTTCATTGGCAAAGTCGGCTTTGGGCAGCCGCTTGTAGTCTTGGATACCCACAATGATGGCAACGGCATCTCGGGGCGATGATTTCTTGAGATTCTCGGGATGAAGCGTTGTGACAAGCTTAGACACAGCGACGGACTGCCCTTTGAGCACAAAACTTTTGTTAGCGATATTTCCATAACCATCAGCTGCAACAATGGTGTAGGTGGTGTCTTGTCCCACCTTGGGTAGACGTTTTATTTGATAAAAACCTTTTTCCTGTCCACCTTGCTCACTTCCATTGAGCTTCAAAGAGCTTGTATCAACCCCCGTTTGGATGGAAATCACCACCATGCCGTTTGCGTCAGGTTCAGTCACTGCAACCCTGATATCCATTTTGGCTGTTGACTTAGAAGCATCACGCTTCTTTTTTTCTTCATCTATCAACCGGCGTTCTTCAGCTAAACGGATTTTTTCGTCCTCTAGACGCTTACGCTCTTGAAGCAAAGCAAAATCAGTGGGGGTTTGAAGATTTACCTTCTCAGCTTTAACAAATACACCTGCATTCCAAATACCCTCAAGCATTTCGCCACCATTTGCAGAAAAATAACGTCCACTCCCTTGTCGTGAACCGTTCAGAAACTGTCCTGTGTATGTGTCGCCTCTGAATTTATTATTGGCCAAGTGGAAATAGCTGCCCCAACCGCTTAGCTTTCCATCACGAAACTCACCCTCATAGCGATCCCCATTGGTGAAGTTGTGAACCCCTTGGCAGTTCGTCCAGCGTCTGGCATCATTACCCAGACATGAGGGTAATTGACTTTGAGCCAATACATTTGTGGCAAGCAAGAATAAAGCGACTGAAGTTAATCTGATTTTTTTCATTTCTAACTCTTGAGTGAAGACCTCAGGATTTATTCATTGATTCCAGCATTTAAAGAAAAAGAACTAAGTCATTCGGATTTTTTATTAACTAAATCTGGGGTAATCGCATCAACTGTATTGATGACTGTTTTTACCCCATAAACTGCTGCAGTTCCAACACCATCAGCAACTGCAAACATAGTGCTGCAAGCTGAGAGATGAATACATAGAAAAATTAAAGGCAATAATCTCATTTTTTATTCCGTCAATTAAATATATTTATACAAAGCAATTGCATCATCGACCAACCAGCACTCTTGCCCCATCCCCAATAACCTGTGGCTCTTGTTGACGGTTCATTATTCTGGCTTGCCTGCCAACATTTTCAGACAAGTACTTCTGTATTTCATCTAAGGTGATTTTTGCGTCCCTGTTCAAATCAGCTTCACCTTCCATGCCTCGCATCAGGTAGTAGCTGAAGATGCCGTGCTGCAACTCAGGGCTGGAACTCGATATCTGGTCTGCCTGACTGGCTGAAATGACTGTGAAGTTGCTTGGGAAGGTTGTGGGCTGGGACTTCAGCGCAATCGGTCTGGCACTTGCGACCAGTGTCTCACCGCCTCTTGCCTGACCACTGTAGCAAGCATCCATAAAGATAGTCACGGACTTGGGTTTAGAGGCTTGAATGTCGGTATTGATGTCCTGCAGCAAGATTGCTGTCTTTGCAATCACATCACGGTTAGCCCTTTGGGGTAGCCAGTACAAGCCAGAACCGTCTTGTGTGGGTAAGCCATGCCCGCTGTAAAACACATAAACATCGGTGGTGGATTTAACTCGGGCGGGTAACCACGTCTTAAACGCTGTGTAAATCTCTTCGGCATCAGCCTGCTCATCCATCAAAAGTTTGATATTGCTTGGTTTAACCCCTAAAGCCCTGATGGCATAGTCGTAAAACACCTGCGCATCATCTTTGGCGAACTCCGCTTTAGGCAAGCTCTTGTAATTGGAAATGCCAATGATCACAGCAACCGCATCACGCTCAGGCTGACGCTTGACTCGATCAGGGTTTAATTGTGGGTATGTGACTTTGGATTCAACCACTGAACGGCTGACAGTGATTGTCTTGGTATCTGTATTGCCGTTGACATCAATGCCAGCAATCGTAAATTTCGTCTCTTGTCCGACACGGGCTACTTTTTTTACAGAGTAAATGCCATCAGCCTTGCCACCCAATTCTTCACCATTGATTTTTAAGGAACTGGTGTCTGTGTTTGTTTGGATATTGATGGTGACAACACCGCTTGAATCAGGTTGTGTTGCTGATGCATTAATAGATATGCGACTCGCTTGCTTGGCGAGCTCTTTTTGGCGCTGTGAATCAGAAACGACTGGCGCCGTGCTGCTTCTTGCTATGCGTGTAAAGCTGTTTGGGTCTATGTATTGAGATGTAACCAGTTTGTTATCTTTAAAAATGCCCGATTGGTAAATGTTCCCTTGCGTGTCATAAATAATGCCTCGACCGCTCATTGACCCATCCTTGACCTCACCAATATACTTTTCGCCGTTTGCAGTGAAAAAAGAGCCTTGACCTTGGGGCTTGCCATTTTTGAATTCACCGACATATTTTTCGCCGATTGCAGTAGTCAATGTGCCATTACCGTGAAGTTCGCCATATTTGAATTCACCGACATATTTTTCACCGCTTGCAGTGGTCACTGTGCCTTGGCCGTGAGGTTTGCCATCTTTGAACTCACCAACGTATTTGGAGCTTAATGCATCTGAAGCACTGCCTTGACCGTTGAGTTTTCCTTTGATATAAAAACCTTCTAACTTTTTATTGAATTCTCCATTTAAAAACCAAGTAACTGTACCTTGACCCTCTAAATATCCATTTAAACAATTCCCTGCGATCTGAACTGACTCCTCGGGTTGTGAAGCTTCGTTATAAACTTTACAACCAGTGCTTTCCTCCTCAAACCATTTGGATGCTGTCTGCCCATAAGCAGCAACGCCGATCAAGGCAAAACTAAGCGTATAAAAAACCTTTATGGCGAAATGCTTCATTTATATGTCGCAACCATCACAACCTTCCCCAACATAACTTGATACAGCTCTTCAGTGTTCAATTCAACCGTATTGGGTTCTTTGCCATCAACAGAGGCATTGGTTATTTTGGGCAATCTGTCTATATGAATCGCAAAATTAACATCCTCTGGCATGAAGCCTTGCTCATCTTGGATTTTTTTGCTATCAAGCTTTCCAACAGTGATGCCCACTACATTACCTGCCATATCAAATACGGGGCCGCCAGAATTACCCTTATTAACTTTAGCGGTCAACTGAAAGGTTCCAAGGTCGTCTCCCATGCCAGTGCGCTTTGAAACCAGCCCATTGGTCAGCGATGGTGACCCCTCTCCCAGCACATACCAAAGTGGATAACCCATCACCACCACGTTTCGACCAACTCTTGGTTTTGAATAGGCATTGCTTGATATAGCTCGGTCGGCAGGCAACGCCTTATCTAACTCTAAAACGGCTAAATCATCGGTCTTCGAAATGAAAATGACCTTGGCTTTGATGACCTCGCCTAAGCCTGTACGTATAGCAAACTCCTTACCGCCTTCCACCACATGGCGGTTGGTCACGATCTTTCTGCCTGAATCGACGATAAAACCACTTCCACCTGTGATCATCACGCCATCTGGAAATGGAAAACGCAGCAATGGGGGCGAAAATTCTCTGTCGCTTGTTTGCGGGAGCAGCCTGGGCTTGGGCTCTTTATCTTGCTGTTTTGCTGGCTTAAGTTCTGGTTTCGCAGCCAATTGTTCAGGGGGCTTAGGTACAACTTTTTCTGGCGGTGGTTCAGCCCGCTCTTTTTTTGCAGCTTCTTCTTTCGGCGATACAGGTTGCGCTTGAGGTGGTGGATTGTCTGGCTTGGCTCTATTGACTTCAAGCCACGCGGACACAACATCTCTTTTAAAGCCGTTACCTTGACGGTCATAAAGTTGTGCAGCAGCTTCTTTCAATGGGTACGCATTGGCTTTTGTTCCAAACAAAAACTCTAGATCGGCCAGATAGTCTCTTGCCTCCGCGGATAGCGGATTCTTTTGAATAAAGGTCTGTAGGCTTTTGGCTGCATTGACATTGTCACCAGACGAACTTAAAAACCGTGCATATGTCACAGCTACGTCCGAAGAATCTGATCTTTGCTTGCTGAGTGCCAGCATTGCAGCATTCGCTTCTTGAACCTTGCCAGTTCGCAGGGTAATCAAAGAAAGAACCAAGTTTGGCTCAGAAGAGTCTTTGGCGACTTGAGCGGCGATATCTACATAAAACCTTGATTGCTTAAAATTACCGAGCTTGAGGTTAGCATTTGCAGCACCCATGACTGCTTCATAGCTTTCTAAATCTTGCGCATAGGCACGCTCAAAGTACTCTAAGGCAGTTGCGGGTCTATCTAAAGCAAGATAAATCTTCCCAGTTAGCAGGCTGATATCGAGGTCATCACTTCGGCCTTGAGACTCATACGTTTTTAAGATGGCAACCGCATCCTTAAACCGACTTGCCTCGATCAAAACCCTAGCACTTCTTAATGCATTTATTGCTTCACTGTCAGCTGCAAATGCCTGTGAACATGTAGCGACTGTAATCAGGATCCATAACTTGGTAATGATTGCAAGATGTTTCATTCAACTTTAAAGATAATTTCTTTGGCAGAAATATGCCCTTTGCTGTCCTTGATGCTTAGCAACAGTTTGTGACGACCGCTTGGCACATCAACGTTTGCCAGCCTGATCCCTGTTGGGGTTTGGGTAGCCTCTTTCAGTAACCGGTCCGTAATATCCAACTTCAAGGCGCCATACAAGGCTTTAAAGCTACTGAAATCAAGGGACGCACCGTGCTGAGGCTTGAACAGAACCTCCATCTTGAAAGGATTCTTCAAAGGCACATCTAGGCTTTGAGGGTCTACGACCTGAATGACCGGCCCTTTAGGGTCAAGAGGGGAAAATTCCGCTTGCTGCATGTCAGATGCGGCCTTTGATGCACTGGCTTCAGTTTTGGTCACTAATTCAAACGCATAACTGATATGCGCCTGAAGAGCGCCAAGCGCAATCATGCAAATGGCTAATTTCTTCATGGCGCATTACCTGTTATTTTTTCTTTGCAGCTTCAATTTCACGCTCTAAATCTTCGAATGCTTTTGAAGCTTTAAGTTTGGCCTCTACGGCAGAATCTTTTTTCACTTGAGCTACGACCACCTTATTGCTTTCACCTAAAGGATAGCGAAGCAAAACAAATGAACGATAGCGGTTACCTTCTTGGATCACCGAGGACTTCTCTAATACATAACCAGCAACATTGATGTCGTTTGCAATGCTGATCCGGGTAGTTTCAATCACTCGCACAATCTGCTCGTCATTGATGGCGCCTGTTTCATTTGCAAAATCTCTGATCTTTTGGGATGTCCGGTCACCCAATTTGCTGGCCAATTGGCTTTTTGCCGCCATCACAGCTTTGTCCATAGATCTTTGCAAATCTGGGGAACTCTCAGAAGCTGTTTGGTAAATTGAGTTGAGATCGACCGGAGGTTGGGTATACCAAACAGGGGCTTTTGAGATGGTTTGCTCAACAGCTTGCGTGCTGGCTTTTTGTTGCTCATCTTCTTTCTTTTGAACAAACTCAGGCGTGCCAGGTTTGGGCGCTGCACAGGCACCTAAAAAAATCAAAACGGCACCCAAGCACACATTTGTTTTATTTAACATCATCATTTTTCCTTGGTTATTGGTTTTTTAGAAGGCTGTCGATTTTGGACTCGAAAGCTGATAATTCTTCTGCTGACATTTGTTCGGTAAGACCCATGGCTTTAAATAAAGTCAAGGCTCTGGCGGCGGTTCTTTGATCATTGGCAATGATACTCAAAACCATACATTTTCGTAAGGCTGAGGCTGCAGACGACTCATCGCCAATACCTACAAATGCTACACCCTGTTGAAGTAAGGCATATGGCCTGTCTGGTTCAATTTGCAGAGACAGGTTGAGGGCCGCCAAGGCAAGTTCGTGGTTACCTATTTGGTTGTAAGCCAGTCCCAGCGCAGTAGGATAAATTGCCTTAGTTCTATCAACTCCAACAGCTTTCAAAAAGGGTTCTGTTGATTCTGCAGGCCTGTTTAACTGTAACAAGGCCCTGCCTCTTAAAAATAAGAATTCAGGATTATTTTTCTCCATGGTCAACATGCGTGAGGACATTGATAAAGCTGCATCTGGTTCACTTAAATCAAGCTTGGCCGTGGCATTAGCAAACATGGCGCCCGTATTCTTTGGATCCTTTTTTAATAAAAATTCAGAGATCACCACCCGGTCACCTGGCTCCCTCCATTGATCAGAAGCCAGGGCATTATTGAGTTCAGTCAGCAACTCTGGGGGGGCATAGTTTTCAATACTGGTCAGGTAGGCGTGAACTGATTGAGATTTATTTGTAGGAATCAGGACCGGTTTTTGAGCAACGTCACTGTCACTCTCTACATACTTCAGATTAGGAATGGCATTAACCAGCCTTCTGGCTAAATCATGGGTCGTGCGGGTAATTTGTTCATCTCTCAGGTTCATTCCAGCCGAGATAGTTCCTCCAATGATGCTCAAGGGATTTAAGGGCAAGCCCCCATCTCTGACAACTGCTGTATGTTTACCCCTCCAAATAACTGCGCCAGTACTGACTCTGGTGATTCGAATGTGGGCCGCTATCTTGACCTCAGAATAAACCCCCCAGAAACGAGTCTGTCTGTCAAAGATTTCACCCGACAACAAGGTGTCGCACCCGACGGCAGAAGATACATTTTTTAAATTGACAGCTTCGCTTTCAGCTTTGATATTGGAGTCAATTTTTTGAAGCGGAACAAGCAACACGCCGGAGGGAGCTAGATAGCCATGAATCGCTTTTCGAAGTTCCTGCGTTGGCTCAAACGATTTTTGAGACGCTTTTAAAGGTAGGACACCCAGGCACATGGGTGGGTTGTTGGCAAATTCCTCTGAACTTTTATAAACCACGACATCGCCAATAGAGTCCGATACTTCTACCTTCTCAACGTCTCTGTCAACATAGCGTGTTGCGCATCCTGCCATGACAACTACCAAGGCAATTACAACAGCTGTTTTTTTAAGGATTAAATCGCCAAAGATCATTTGGACAACTGGTAGCCCAGCCTCTTGATTCTTCGTTCATCATTAGGTAACTCTCGGAGCTTTTCTTTAAATTGATCTAAGTCATATGAAGATAGCCACTTATAGGGCTTCTTTGTCACCACAACCACCACCCATTCGTCATAAAACTTTTTGTCCCCCTTATAGGCCTTAGACCACGTAGCCGAAAAGGATTGTTTGAAACGAAATTTACCACTGGCGTCGTTGTTCAAAGGATAAGAGTCAAATACTTCCGATGAATATGTAAGCGGCACAAATATCACTTGGTTGTTTTCATAAGGCAGCCAATTGAAAACAGCAAAGTAGGCTGGCATGGTGCTCTCAACTTCAAGATTCAAATCGTCACCAACACGAAAAACCGTCTGGTTGGTTTTCGCTTTGACATCAAAATTGGGGTCAGGTTTTCTTTGAGGAACAATGACTTCCACATCAAGGCTGACCCTACAAGACTTGAATCCAGTTTTAGACTCAACCTTCCTCTCCACATTAATAGGGGACTTTAAGTCGCCTTCAATCAATGACCATCGCACGCTGTTGTATTCGCAGTCATAGTCGGACTTTTTACCCGATGTCTCTTTGCAATAAAGTTGCTCCTCGCTACTGACAGACTCACCCATCACCGAGATCAATGCCATTGCTTTGGCTTTATCCTCTGCAAGTTCACAGGCCTTGGACTCAGAGGTATCAGGGCCGTACAAGTACTCCCCAACACCACGTGCCATTTCTGCATGAAGGGAATTGGCAATAAAAAATAAGCTAAGCAGTATCAGCCATTGTTTGCAAGCTGATTTGATAGTTTGCTTAAAAAAGATCATTCGGCTCTCAGTACTTCATGAAGATTGCCAATCATCTGATAAATTATTCAGCTGCTTTTTCAGTCGGCTCAGCAGGTGCGGCAGGCGTTGGGGGTTCATTTAAAACCTCTTCGCCCTCAATCTCAGGCATGCTTGTTGAGCTGTTTTGAGATTGTTGAGCAGATCCACTTAAAAAAACTTCCAGGCGAGATTGCTCTTTTATGAGTTCGGCTTGTAGGTTAACCGCTTCATTTTCTTTGCCGTTGAATTTCAATTTACCTTGCGTCATGCTCACATTGGCTTGCAAGCCTTCGCCAGTTTTAACAGCCATACCAAGTTTAATCAGCATATTCTGTTGATCAGCAGTCAGTAATTGGCCACTGACTTTGATCTCGCCATTAAGTTTGAGATTCTTCTCCAAATCAATTTGCCCGCCTGCATCTGCTTGGAGTTCAAGCAATAGCTGACCTTGTACAGTACCGCCATCGGCTTGGGCATTCAACTTAGACAAGCCAACTTTCCAACCATTTATTAGCAAGACCTTCAATGCTTCACGCATTGACTTGTCTTCTTCTGCGGTCATGTTTTTAAAGCCCTGGCTCAAGTCCATCAGTTGGATCAACTTCTCGGCGCTTTGATCATGCAATCCACCCACGACCCACTCAGCCTCTAAGTTACTCAGTGTTTGATTCATGAAACTGACTCGCTGAAGTGACTGTGTCAGACGAACATCCAGTTTGTTTTGGGCAATAGCCGAATCTGCAGCAATTTTCAAACCTTCCAAGGTGGCTGATGAAGTGCTTATCTTTTGCATGGAAACGCTGCTTGAACCAATCCCCTTTAGGGTGTCGGTCATGTCAATATGTATATTGAACACATCAACTTCAACGGCCTGTCCAGCACCCCGGTAATTGAGCTTGTCGGTTGCCCAATCAAATTGAAAATGCTTGTCAGCCATCTTGACATAGCCTTGTGTCGCGGCAACATTTAACAGCTCGCCAGATTGCGAAATTTCAAAAGCGGGCAAAAACAAAGTGCTGCTGTAACTGCCTGTAGGACTGACAGAACCTTGTCCTGTTAAAGCAAAATCTTTAGGGAAGATCTCCTCAAACTTAGCTTTGTCTTCTGGCTGGGGCTGCAAACGCCATTCAAATCTAGCCAGCGAGGTCGGCAAGATCACATGAGACACGTCATATTTAATTTGCATCCATACAGCGTTTGCATCTGTGTTATTTTCATCGCTGTACTTGTCTACAAGAGTTACCAGAACATCGCCCTTGGATGACAAAAATCCAGTCTGATGCTGTAAATTTTTAAACCGAAATGAAGACTTGGGGTCGGGTTGGCTGACCATCAGATTCAGTTCATTGGCAACCCGTCCAACAGAATAAAAACTCAGTCCCAACCAAATAAGCAGCAGGGCCAGCAAGACACCGGACAGGGTCAAAATATTTTTTTTACTGATATTCATACTTACTCTTTAAATTTGCCAAATGTTATCACCGCATCCATTGGGGATAGAACGCCAAGTTCATTCGGTATGCTTTATGAGTTTCAATTCACCCAAACCACCACCGATGCTCACGCTTTTAGCCAAACCAGCCAACGGCTGCCCAATAACCAAACATATGGTTAAACCATGAGCTTGCTGCTGGGTTGCATTGCCGACGACTTCACGGGCGCCACCGATTTAGCCAACAACTTGGTACGCGCAGGAATGCGGATGGTGCAAACCATTGGCGTTCCCACCAGCCCACTTCCCGCCGATTGCAATGCAGTGGTCGTGGCGTTGAAATCTCGCACTATTACACCCGCAGATGCGGTTAAGCAGTCTCTTCAAGCGCTGGCTTGGTTGCAGAAACAGCAAGTACAGCAGGTGTATTTCAAATACTGCTCGACCTTTGACAGTTGGTACAGCGGCGATGTGCGCGGCAATATTGGCCCGGTCACCGAAGCGCTGATGGACGCACTGAGCTGCCCCTTCACCATTGCGACCCCTGCATTTCCAGATAACCAACGCACGGTGTTCAAAGGCCATTTGTTTGTGGGCGACGCGCTGCTGAGCGACAGCGGTATGAAAAACCATCCGCTCACTCCGATGAAAGACGCCAACTTGGTGAATGTGTTGCAAGCCCAGTGCCAGCGCAAAGTGGGCTTGATTGACTTTAAAACCGTAGCGCTTGGCGCTACTGCTGTCACCGCACGTATTGCTGAGTTGCAAGCCCTAGGCGTGCAGATCGCCGTGGTGGATGCCTTGTCGAATGACGATTTATACAAACTTGGCCCTGCCCTCAAAGGCATGGCCTTGGTGACAGCGGGTTCGGGTGTGGCCATCGCCTTACCCGCCAACTGGGGCATACAGCCCTCGGCGGCCAGTGCCCAGTTGCCACCTGCGATGGGCTTGAAAGCCATCGTCAGCGGCAGTTGTTCCTTGGCCACCCAAGGGCAGGTTGTACATTTTTTGCAACACCACCCCCAGCAAGCTTGGCAACTCGACCCTTTGAAGTGGTTCGCCAGCACCCCCTTGGCCGAGCTTGCAGCACCGGTGTTGCAATGGGCCCAAAAGCATCTGCCGCTGGGACCAGTGTTGGTCTATTCCACCGCCGATGCAGAGCAGGTGAAAGCTGTGCAAACCCAACTGGGTCAAGCCCAAGCGGGTGAACGTATGGAGCAGGTCTTGGCCCACATTGCCCAAGGCTTGGTGGCCATGGGCGTTGCGCAGTTGGTGGTGGCTGGGGGCGAAACTTCGGGCGCATGTGTGCAAGCTCTGCAAGTCACCCAAATGCACATCGGAGCGCAAATCGACCCAGGCGTTCCTTGGTGCCATGCGCACAGCCCCTCGGCCCCAGCCTCGGGTTTGCACCTAACTTTAAAGTCTGGCAACTTTGGCACCTCGGACTTTTTCACCAAGGCCTTTCAAAACTTGCACGGTCCAGTGCTTTAATCACACCTATGAACTTCTCTACAGATAGTGCCGCAGTTCGCGAAGAAATATGCCGCATTGGTCAAAGCCTGTTTGCGCGGGGCTATGTGCATGCCAGCGCAGGCAATATCAGTGTGCGTTTGGACAATGGTTTCCTCATTACACCGACCGACGCTTGTCTTGGTTTTTTGCAACCCGATGAGCTGGCTTTTGTGGACGCTAGTGGCACCCAACGCAGCGGCCACCGTGCCAGCAAAACGCTTGCTCTTCACCAAGCCATTTACAGCGCGGCGCAAGGTTTGTCACCCAGCACCCGCAGCGTCATTCACACCCACAGCACCCATTTGGTAGCACTCAGCCTGCGCAACACCCCATTGCCCACCGACTTGGGCGCAGAGTTGCTCCCGCCCATCACGCCCTACTTTGTGATGAAAGTTGGTCATGTGCCCTTGATCGATTACCACCGACCCGGCGACCCCGAGGTCGCCAAAGTGGTGGCTTCCACCATCACCCGATACGCCGAACAAACCCAGCCCCTTCACGCGGTCATGCTGTCTAGGCTGGGCCCCAATGTGTGGCACGACACCCCAGCGCAAGCCATGGCCACACTGGAAGAATTGGAAGAAACTGCCCGCTTGCAGCTGCTGTGCCCTGCTCCTGAATTGACGGCCGTGCAGATAGACGAATTACGCCAAACCTTTGGCGCCCACTGGTAACCCCCGGAGTCCCCATGCTGCACTTTGCTGCCAATCTGTCTTTTTTGTATAACGATGTTGCTTTTCTCGAACGCTTTGCGGCGGCCTCCAAAGATGGCTTCAAGGGTGTGGAGTATTTGTTTCCCTATGAATTTGGCTCGAACGAGCTGGCCAAGGCATTGGCCGACAACGGCTTGCAACAAGTGTTGTTCAACGCACCACCCGGCGGCACCGACCGCGCAAGCATGTCACTCGCTTGGGAGCAAGGGGTAAGAGGCACCACCTGTTTGCCCGGCCACGAGGCCGAGTTTCGCAGCGGCTTTTTGACCGCGCTAGAGTATGCCGAGGTGATGAACTGCCCACGCATCCATGTGATGGCGGGTTTGGTGCCGCCCGAGCTGCGAGCTGCCAGCCCGCTCCCCCCAGAGCTGACCACCAGCGGTCCTTATGCCCGAACCCCAGGCCCCTTGCGAGACACCTACATCAGCAACCTGCGTTGGGCCTGCGAGCAAGCACTAGCGGCGGGCCGCGATGTGCTGATCGAGCCCATCAACACCCGCGACATTCCGTATTTCTTTTTGAATCGCCAAGACGACGCCCATGCCATCGTCAAAGAAGTGGGCAGCCCCAACCTGAAGGTGCAGTTTGACCTCTACCATTGCCAAATTGTCGAAGGCGATGTGGAGAAAAAAATCCGCCATTACCTGCCCAACGGCCAAGTGGGGCATTTCCAAATCGCCGGTGTGCCCCAGCGCCACGAACCCGACACCGGTGAGTTGCATTACGACACGGTGTTTAAGGTAATGGAAGAAGTCATTGCTGCGAACAACTGGCAAGGCTGGATAGGCTGCGAGTACCGCCCGGCTCTTGGTGCTGCTGGCACCTCAGCAGGCTTGGGTTGGATGAGGAAGCGTTGAACCCTGCGCTGCCTGTTTTAAACATCTCAGCCTACCTGTTCACCGAACTCAAGGACACCGAGGCTTTGCGTGAGGCTTGCCACGCACAAGCCAGCGCACTTTCTCTCAAAGGCACCATCTTGATTGCAGAGGAAGGCATCAACCTGTTTTTAGCGGGTCCACCACAAGCGGTACGGGACTTTGTGTCTTGGTTGCACCTTGACCCACGATTGGTAGCTATTAGCCCCAAAGAGAGCTGGTCTGAGAGTCAGCCCTTTCGCAAATTGCTGGTGAAGGTGAAAAACGAAATCATCCGTATGAACCACCCCGCTATTCAGCCGCAAACCGGCCGGGCTCCTGCGGTAGACGCCGCCACCTTGAAACGCTGGCTAGACGACGGCCATGATGACCAAGGTCGCCCTGTGGTGACACTGGACACCCGCAATGCTTTTGAGGTGAACCAAGGCAGTTTTGCGGGAGCACTTGACTGGCGCATCGACAAATTCAGCGAGTTTCCTGCCGCTGCCGGACCGCATTTGAACGCCTTGCAGGGCAAAACCGTGGTGAGTTTTTGCACGGGTGGCATCCGATGCGAAAAAGCGGCTATTTACTTACGAGAACAGGGTTTGGACACGGTTTACCAACTGGAGGGCGGCATTCTTAAATACTTTGAAGAGGTGGGTAACGCCCACTACATTGGCAATTGCTTTGTTTTTGATGAGCGCCGGGGCGTGAACCCCGATTTAACGCCTTTGCTTAAAGAAACACTCAAGAAAATACCACCTCAAGCCGATCATTGAGGTATGAATGCTGAACAATTTATTGAATTTGCAAACAACTTTGCAAAAGCCAGTGCCAAAACTTCGACTGTCCAAATCCAGCAAGCCTTTGAGGACAACTTAGATTGCCTTGCTCGACCTGGCGATCAAGTGGTTGTGATCCGAAAACCTTGGCATATTGGGCGCTGGGGTACGGTCATTGCTTTTCACGAACTTGACCCTTGCTATTTCCGAGTGGAAGTTGACATAGAGGGAAAGCGCATACACATTCCAGCTTCAGCATTGGCGCGTTGGGTGGGGGCGCCCGACTGTGAAAAAGCCGAACTTCAACACATCTACCTGCTAATGAAGATCAATGGCTTGCAGTTAGCACACTGACGGATTCAACTAAACAGGATTTGAATTTTTAAGGGCAAGTTTTTTTCGTTTTGAAAGAACCCAAGCGGTGTTCAAACCGGTAATGACCATGATGGGCCAAAGCCATGTGCAAATCAAAACCCAAAAAACTCGACCCTCTAGTGGCGAGGTTTGATCTGAACCCTCTGGCTTTTCCGGTCCTTCGCTAAACAGGTGTCGGTTTGTAAAAGTGGCAAAACCAAAACAGACGCCAAAGAACAAAAATAAGCTGATAACAATCAATTCATTGGTCATGTTGATCCTTCAGGGTTGGTGTTTTGCATCTTAAGAGGCCTTGATAGCCAGTGTCAATTCAAGCCCACATCTGAAAAATTGAGATAAGCCGCTGCTGAAGATGCATTGGCCACATCAAGTCGAGGAATTGTTCCCAACAGCGGGGCATTGATTCTGCCTGCTATGGTTTCGATATTTTCCTGCGGATACAACATCTGCTTGTCTACGCTGTTGGCAACCCAACCCATCAGCTTTAACCCTCTTGCGGCAATGGCCTCTGACGTCAACAAGGCTTGATTGATGCAACCCAGACGCATGCCCACCACCAGCACGACCGGCAAGTTCAGGTCTTTGGCCATGTCTGCCGTGTCATAGCTGTCATTTAATGGCACACAAAAGCCGCCGACACCTTCGACCACCACGGCATCTGCCTGCGCCCTTACCTGCTCATAACAACTCAGGATGTGCAAGGGGTCTATAACCTTGTTTTCCAAACTTGCAGCAATATGCGGCGCTGCAGGCGCTTTGAATAAATAAGGCGTCGTGACCTCCTGCGGCAGTGAGACAGAAACACAGGCCGCGAGATGGTCCACATCTTCATTGCACCAGCGTCCATCGCGCCACTCTGTACCGGCGGCCACCGGCTTCATTGCTGCCACACGATGGCCTTGTTGCGCCTGGAGGTACACCAAGGCAGACGACACCAAGGTCTTACCAATCTCCGTGTCAGTACCGGTGACAAAGCAAGAGAAGGCATGCTTAGGCCATGCGTTATGCATATTCACAAAGTGCTCCCACCAATTGGTCAACGTCATGTGCTGTATGGGCGGCCGACAAGGTGATGCGCAATCTGGCTGTGTTGATGGGGACAGTTGGTGCGCGAATCGCGCTGATCCAAATACCCTGCTTATGCAACTCCGCAGAAGCCTTTAACACCTGCGCGTTGCTGCCCAATACCATGGGTTGAATCGGCGTTATTGAATGCAAGCGCGTCCATGATGCAGGAACAGGGGCAGTCGACAGTTGTTGAATCAATGCATTCAGATGCGATCGCCGTCTTTGGCCCTCTTCACCACGAATGATGCGCAGACTGGTCAACAACGCATGTGCCAGTGCCGGTGCTGCCGCAGTGGTGTAGATGTAAGGGCGAGAACGTTGCACCATCCATTCAATGAAGTGTTCATGAGCGGCAACAAACGCCCCAGACACGCCAGCAGCTTTGCCTAGGGTGCCCATGTAAATGATTTGAGAAGAACTGAGATTGAAATGCTGCAACACACCAGCGCCGGTTTCGCCTAAAACGCCAAAACCATGCGCATCATCCACCAGCAGCCATGCGCCATGTTGCTCGCACAAGCGCAGCAAGTCTGGCAATGGTGCAATATCGCCATCCATGCTGAACACCGCATCGGTCACCACCACCTTGGTGCCACTTTGGCAAGACGACAGCTTCAACGATAAATCAGCCAAGTCTGCGTGGGCATAAACATGGAAAGGTTCACGTGTCAGACGTATGCCATCAATCAAAGATGCGTGATTCAGCTGATCCGAGAAAAAACCAATGTCACCTGCGGCCGTGCTGGCCAATGCTGTCAATACACCCAAGTTCGCCATATAGCCCGTGCTGAAATACAGTGCCCGCACCGAAGGCAAATGCGGCCATAAAAACGTGGCCAGCAATTCTTCCAGCCGATCATGTGCTTGGGAGTGGCCGCTGATCAAATGCGATGCGCCGCTGCCTGCGCCATACAAAGAGGCACCTTCCTTGAGGGCTTCGACGACCTGTGGATGTGAGGCCAGGCCTAAGTAATCGTTGCTGTTGAACGTCAGCAGACGACTGCCATCCACCACCATATACCCTTGAGAGACAGACTCCACAGTACGCCTTGCCCGACGCAAACCCTGCGTCTCCAATGCCGACAGGTTTAATGCCAATGCATCCAGCTGAGGAAAGATCATTCGCCCATCACTTCATCAAAAACGGTTTGCAAACGCTCTGCCAATAAATCGGTGTCAGCGTCGCTCAGAACATAGGGTGGCATCACATAAACCGTTGTACCGATAGGTCGCAACAGCAATTCATGTTTCAAAGCACTGGCAAAGAAGCGTCTGGAAAACGTGGCGGCAAGCTGTGGGTCTTCCACTTGCGCATCGAATGCCCAAATCATGCCCTGCTGGCGAAAGTGGCGCACCTGCGAATAAGTGGCCAGCGGTGCAAGCCCATCGCTCAATCGCTTGGCAAGTACTTGGTTTTGGGCAAGCACATTGTCTTGCTCGAAAATCTCCAGCGTGGCCAAAGCAGCGCGGCAAGCCAGTGGGTTTCCTGTGTAGGAATGCGAATGCAAAAAACCACGTGCCATGCTGTCGCTGTAAAAAGAGTCATAGACATCTTTGCGCGTCATCACCAAGGACAAGGGCAAATAGCCGCCACTGATGCCTTTGGATAAACATAAAAAATCAGGCCACACACCCGCATGCTGGCAAGCAAAAAAACGGCCAGTTCGACCACAGCCCACCGCAATTTCATCAGCGATCAAATGCACATTGAAGGCAGTGCATAAACGACGAACCTCTTGCACATACACAGCGCTGTGCATGGCCATGCCACCAGCGCATTGCACCAAGGGCTCGATGATCACGGCACTGATATTCGCCGCCCGTGCCTGAAGCAAGGTTTCAAGTTCGCCTGCAGCACGCAACGCCACTTGGTCTGCAAACTCACCTCCCACGGACTGCCTGGCATCGGGCGACATGATGGTGTGAGCGGGTTTGAGTAGTGCGTCATAAGCGTCACGAAAAATGGGCACATCGGTCACGCCCAACGCCCCCACAGTTTCTCCGTGATAGCCACCTTTTAAACACACAAACTCTTGTTTGCTGCTGTGCCCCTGATTGCGCCAACTGTGAAAACTCATCTTGAGGGCAATCTCTACCGCGGAAGCGCCGTCTGAGGCATAAAAACAATGACCCAGTTCACCATCTGTCAATGCCGAGAGCTTTTCGGACAACACCACCACCGGTTCATGGGTAAAGCCAGCGAGCATGGCATGTTCCAAGGTGTCGAGTTGATGTTTCAATGCATCGTTGATGCGTGGATTGGCGTGACCAAACAGATTGACCCACCACGAGCTGATGGCGTCAAGGTAGCGGTTGCCATCGTGGTCATACAGCCAAGCACCGCTGCCGCGTTGAACGGCCACCAATGGCACAGTCTCGTGGTGCTGCATTTGGGTACATGGGTGCCAGACACTGCGCAAACTGCGCTCAACCAATTGTGAAGAATGCGTACTCAGGAAAAACCTCTTGTGGTTACTTGATTTTATTTGTTGCTATATTCACAACATTCAGTCTATCTATTCTCAATTATGCCTACCGCAGTGACACAGCAAGTACAGCCTCTTCATTTCCTCAAGCCCTCTAAGCCCTTAGAAAATGCTGTTGAAGTGTGGAGCCGTCAATCGATTGAGGCGCTGTTCAATTTGCCCTTCAACGACTTGATGTTCAAGGCGCAACAAATTCACCGCGAACATTTCAATCCCAACGAAGTTCAACTCTCCACGCTTTTGTCGATCAAAACCGGTGGTTGCCCTGAAGACTGCGGCTACTGCCCCCAGTCTATTCACTACAACACGGGTGTTGAAGCTTCCAAATTGCTGGATGTCGAAGAGGTCAAAGCCGCGGCACTTGAAGCCAAAAAGAACGGTGCGAGCCGTTTTTGCATGGGCGCGGCATGGCGTGAACCCAAAGACCGCGATGTCGAAAAAGTCGCTGAACTGGTTCGCACCGTCAAGTCGCTGGACATGGAAGCCTGCTGCACCTTGGGTATGTTGACGCAATCACAAGCTGATATGTTGAAACAATCTGGCTTGGACTATTACAACCACAACCTTGATACTGCTCCCGAGTTGTACGGCGACATCATCACCACGCGGGACTACCAAGAACGTCTTGACACGCTGGCCCATGTACGCGCCTCAGGCATGCATGTGTGCAGCGGGGGCATCGTTGGCATGGGTGAAAGCCGTGCACAACGCGCTGGATTGGTCCACCAACTCGCCAACTTGACCCCTTACCCAGAATCAGTACCGATCAACAACTTGGTTCAAGTGGAGGGAACGCCCTTGCACGGTACCGAATCCCTTGACTTGCTGGAGTTCGTTCGAACCATTGCAGTGGCTCGCATCACCATGCCTAAAGCGCGTGTGCGTTTGTCGGCCGGCAGACAGCAAATGGGCGAAGCTATACAAGCGTTGTGTTTCATGGCAGGCGCTAATTCCATTTTTTACGGCGATAAATTACTCACCACAGGCAACCCAGATTGGCAAAAGGATCAAGCTTTGCTGAGCAAGTTGGGAATGGCGACCAGCTGATAAGCTGTGTCAAATCAGTTGGTGCGAAGTTTCAAGGGCTTGGACAAACGGTAGCCAGCGCCATGGATGGTTTTGATTTCAAAAGCTTGTCCTTTGAACTTGAATAATTTAGAACGAAGCCGACTGATCAATACTTCCAAGCGAACTTTGTCAAAGTTAGTGCGTTGCGACTCACCGCCGAGTTTGTCAATCAAATCCTCATAGGTGCAGTGGGCAGATGTCTGGGCCAAGGTGAAAAGCACCACGGACTCTTTCGGTGTCAAGCTCAATACATCGGAATCTGGCGCACTCAGGGACATACTTTTTCGGTGCAAGGTCCAAACATGGGCTGTCGCCAAGACGCTTGAACCATGCCTGTCTTGCCTGCGCATCAAATTACGAACCACAGCCAGTATTTCTTCAGGACGGGTGGGCTTGGTCAAATAGACATCGGCTCCGGCCTGATAGCCTTCAGTCCGCTCACTGCCCATCACTCTGGCCGTCAACATCACAATACCCATGAACGGGTGAGTCTCCCGCAACCATTTGCACAAACTGATTCCGTCTTCGTTGGGTAAGTTCAGGTCCAGCATGACCACATCGGGCGTCATCATGCCTAACAGTGCCCGCATATGTTCGCCGTCATACGCACACCGCGTGGCGTAGCCCGCAGCAGTCAGCACCAAAGACAGTTCATCGCTTACGCGCAAATTGTCTTCAACCAACAGAACTTCTCCCAAAGCTTGGGTGTCTGGGTCTGTACTGGCTTCAAGGTCTTTTTCTTGCATGTTCAGGCCTTGATTGCAAAGTGAAAAGTGACATTGTTTGATTGGCAAACACAGTGAATCTCTGTATCCAATGCATGTGCCATGGATTGTGCCAACCACAAACCCAAACCGGCCCCCGATTGTTGTTTGGCTGTTTCAGAGCGGTAGTAACGTTGAAAAACAAGTTCGGGGTCGGGCGCACCCTCAGGAGACACTTCATTCAATACGGTAAATACAATTTGGGTGACCCTTTGCAATGACTGATCATCTCCTACCAGTCGCTGTCGAATGGAACTCAAGGCCATGGCACTGGCCATCAAGGGATTTTTCAGTTCATGGGTCAGCATGCCAATGAATTGTTTTTGTTGCTTCAAGCGAACAGTTTCTTTTTCCAAAGCTTCATTGGTTTTGTTTAGCTTGGTTTGAAGCGATTTGACACGTTCACTCACCAGCAGGTCGTAGGTCCAAGCTATCAACAACATGATGCCCAAGGGCACCAAGGATCTAAAAAACATGATGCCAAAAAACAAGGGGATTTCTTCCACCCCAAAGGCATTGACTATAGGCTTGAACAGATTGGATGCGCGAGGGAAAGGTATCAAAAGAAACAACAGCAAGGCAGCAAACAAGATTTTTTCAGACCGCAATCGAAGCTGATTTCTGGCAAAAAAGCCTTGGGTTATCAAGACGGAAATACAAACAAATTGACCGGATTTGTACACAACTTCAAGCACACTAAATGCAGATAAAGGGTCAATGAATGCATACAAAAAATTAACGCTAAACAAAGCCATCAAAATCCATAAATACTGAATCCATTGGCCTCCCTTAAACAGTTGAGTCGCCAGTTTCATCCAAATAAAGAAGAACGAAGCAACCGCACCAATCATTGCAACTGGAAAGATCCTGTGAACAAGTGCTTGGTCTATACCCAGTAGAAAAGTCAA
>JBILIR010000118.1:0-5472 GCA_044368955.1 Limnohabitans sp. | reverse complement strand
ACCGCGCCATGCTGGAGTTGCTCTACGCCAGTGGCTTGCGGGTCAGCGAACTGGTTGGTTTGCCCATGCTGTGCCTGAACATGCGCGAAGGCGTGCTGCGCATCACTGGCAAAGGCAACAAAGAGCGCTTGGTGCCGTTTGGCGAAGAGGCGGCGGACAGTTTGCAAAACTATTTAAGCCAATCTCGCCCCGTGCTGTTGGGTAAGCAAAATTCTTCGGCGGTATTTGTGACCCAGCAAGGCGCAGCGATGTCGCGGGTGATGTTTTGGAAGCTGATCAAAAAATACGCGCTTTTGGCAGATGTCCATGTGCCCTTGTCGCCCCACACCTTGCGCCATGCATTTGCCACGCATTTACTCAACCATGGCGCTGACCTTCGAGCGGTGCAAATGCTGCTGGGGCATTCGGATATTTCAACCACCACCATCTACACCCATGTGGCCAGAGAGCGCCTGAAAGCGCTTCACGCACAGCACCATCCGCGGGGTTAAATTTTTCAAGGTGTGACGGGTGTCAACCTTTGCGCCATCAACCAATCGATTTCTTCTTGGGTAAACCCTGCGGCCAAGCGAGCGGGTGTGTTGAAGGGCGGCTTTAAGCGAGGTGCTGCATGGCGCTGTACCAGAGCGGGGTAATGCATCAGAGGGTCTAGGCCTTGCTCGGCGCAAAGGTACCTGAACCAATGGTTGCCTATGGCCACATGACCTACTTCGTCACGCAAGATGGTGTCCAGCACCGGCTGAAACGCTTGCGAATGGGGAGAAGTGGAGAGCAACAATTTGCTTTGAATGAGGGGTGTGGCGTCCAAGCCGCGAGCTTCCAAGGTGCGTGGCACCAAGGCCATTCGGGCCAGTACATCGTCGGCGGTTTTTTCGCACATGGACCACAAGCCATCGTGGGCGGCAAAGTCGCCGTAGGTGTGGCCCATCTGCCTTAGCAAGTCTTGCAGCAATTCAAAGTGGGTAGATTCCTCATAGGCCACAAGCAGCCAGTCTTGGTAATACTGGGGCGGCAAACCGGCGAAACGCCAGATGGCGTCAAGCGCTAAGTTGATGGCATTGAACTCGATATGGCATACCGAATGCACCAAGGCGGCCAAACCTTTATCGGTGTGGACTGAGCGCTGAGGCACATGCTGAGGGTTTTGCAGCAGAGGTTTGTTGGGTCGACCGGGGGCTTTGTGGTTGCTGTCTTGCAGAGGGGCTTGAACATCCAAAGAGAGACGCTCCCGCTCAAACCAAAGCTGCTGCACCGCCTGTACTTTGTCAGTGGCTTGGGTTTCACACAATGCCCGATAGGCGGCTTCTCGCAATTCCATCTCTACAATTGTAGAAACCTCAATGAACGGCAAACTTATGGCTATTTACCAGCTCGACGACCACACCCCCCAGATTGACCCCAGCGCTTGGGTGGCGGACTCTGCCCATGTGATGGGGGCTATCACCTTGGAGGCCAACACCAGTGTGTGGTTTGGCGCGGTTTTGCGCGGTGACACCGAGACCATCCATATAGGCGAAGGCAGCAATGTGCAAGATTTGGCCGTCATCCATGCCGACAACGGCTTGCCTGTAGTGGTGGGCAAGAACGTGACGGTAGGTCACCAAGTCATGCTCCACGGCTGCACCATTGGCGACGAAAGCTTGATAGGCATCGCTGCGGTGGTGTTGAATGGGGCTCGCATCGGTCGCCATTGCGTCGTGGGGGCTGGCTCGGTGGTCACCGAGGGCAAAGAATTTCCCGATGGCAGCCTGATCATGGGCACCCCCGCCAAAGTGGTGCGTGAACTCACGCCCGAGCAAATTGAGGGCTTGCGCATGAGTGCCAAGCACTACACCCAGAACGCTTTGCGCTTCAAAAACGGTTTGAAAAAATTGCATGAGTGAGTTGCACAAGTTTTTGTTTGAAGGCTTGCCTGTTCGTGGCGTGTTGGTGCGTTTGACCGACAGTTGGCAAACGGTGTTGGCCAAACGAGCGGCCAACGCCGAAACTGGCGCTTACCCCCCCGCAGTTCGGGCTTTGCTGGGCGAGATGACCGCTGCCGCGGTGCTGATGCAAGCGAATATCAAGTTCAATGGTGCTTTGGTTTTGCAAATGATGGGCGAAGGCCCTTTGAAACTGGCGGTGGTGGAGGTGCAATCCGATATGCGTTTTCGATCCACCGCCAAAACCATCGGTGAGGTGCCCGAAGGCATGGGACTGGCTGACATGGCCAACCAACGCAACCTAGGCCGCTGTGCCATTACCCTCGACCCCTTAGGACGTCGCCCAGGGCAGCAACCTTACCAAGGCGTGGTGCCTTTGTATGACGACCAGCGCGAACCGCTGAACCGCTTTAGCGATGTGTTGGCGCATTACATGCTGCAAAGTGAACAACTGGACACCACCTTGGTCTTGGCGGCCAACGACGACATTGCAGCTGGTCTATTGATTCAACGCTTACCCATGCATGGCGTGGCCAACTTGGCTGGCAAAGAAAGCATGGCCGATGAAGCCGAAATTGGCCGCAACGAAGACTACAACCGCATAGCCATTCTTGCGCAAAGTCTGACCAGCGAAGAACTGCTCACCCTGTCGCCAGATAAGGTGTTGCACCGTTTGTTTTGGCAAGAAACCGTGCGCCGCTTTGAATCCGCTCCCGCCGATGAATCGCCCCGCTTTGCGTGCTCTTGCAACCGCGACCGGGTCAGCAATATGTTGCGTGGCTTAGGTCAAGACGAGGCCAACAGCATCTTGGCTGAACGCCCCTTGATTGAGATAGGGTGCGACTTTTGCGGCCAGCAATACCGCTATGACGCGGTTGACGCTGCACAGTTGTTCGCCCAGCAGACGATTCAGCCCCCAGGCTCATCTGCCTTGCAATAGGCCAGAGAAGAGCCGTTTCTCGCAATCGGGGTCGCTGCAGGTTTCGCACACGCCTTGCCAACGCACTGGCATGGCCTTTCGTGCCAAGCCTTCAAGGGTTGAAACCATCGCAGACGTCATTGCGAAGCCCGAAGGGTTGAAGCAATCTGGGGGTAGGAGGGCCAACAAGCATTGCGTCACCAGTTCCTGTCCGATGCCATGAATGACTTGGAAAGGCAAACCCCGCGCCAACAGGATGGCTCGCCATGTTTGTGCGTTGCCAGCGTCTTCAGGATTTACGCACAACAAGATGCGCGAAGACAACGAAGGCGGAGTCCAATCTAGGTGGTTGAGAGGTATGTGCAGGGTAGCGCTTGGCGCAAAAGCCTTTAAGACTGGCTCAAGTGCAGTAGCCAAGTGCTGCAAGCGCGGCTGAGAAAGCCCAAGCAAAACAATGTCCATATTCGCCTTATTTGGCGATTTGGACAAAGATTTCGTTGGGTTTGACCATGCCGATTTCAGACCGAGCGCGTTCTTCCACCATCTCCATGCCATCGCGTAAATCGCGCAGTTCGGCACGCATGCGCTCTAGTTGCAATTCGGCTTGGGTGTTAAGCGCTAGCTGCGTTTGGTGTTGCTGCCGCAGTCGCCAAACATCAGGAATACTGCCACGCCCAAACCACAGCTGCAGCTGAAAAACAATCAGCAGCATGAGCAAGATGATGGGAACGGGACGACGCATGGGTACAGCTTGGGGTCGGTTTTAGTGGCGCAGATTGTAAAAGGCTGAGCGGCCAGGGTAGGTGGCGATGCTACCGAGGTCTTCCTCAATGCGCAACAACTGGTTGTATTTGGCCAAACGGTCAGAGCGGCTGAGCGAGCCGGTTTTGATTTGACCGGCGTTGGTGCCGACGGCAATATCGGCGATGGTGGAGTCCTCGGTCTCGCCCGAGCGGTGGCTGATCACAGCGGTATAGCCTGCGCGTTTGGCCATTTCAATGGCGGCAAAAGTCTCGCTCAAGGTACCAATTTGGTTGATCTTGATCAGGATGGAGTTGGCTATTCCCTTGTCAATGCCTTCTTGCAAAATCTTGGTGTTGGTGACAAACAAATCGTCACCCACCAGCTGCACTTTTTTGTTCAGGCGTTCGCTGAGGTGTTTCCAACCGTCCCAGTCGCCCTCGGCCATGCCGTCTTCGATGATGAGAATGGGGTACTTATCCACCCAAGTGGCCAGCATATCGGTCCATTGGCCGGCATCAATCACCAAGCCTTCACCTGTCAGATGGTATTTGCCGTCTTTGTAAAACTCGCTGGCAGCGCAGTCTAGGCCCAGCACGATTTGTTCGCCAGCGGTAAAACCGGCTTTGTCGATGGCGTCCAAAATCATTTGAATCGCCGCTTCATGGCCCGGCACATTGGGGGCAAAACCACCTTCGTCACCCACGGCAATGCTCATGCCTTTGTCGCTCATGATTTTTTTCAAAGCATGAAAGACTTCCGCGCCGTAGCGCAAGGCTTCGCGAAAACTAGGCGCACCCACAGGGATGATCATCAACTCTTGCAAATCGAGGTTGTTGTTGGCGTGGGCACCGCCATTGACCACGTTCATCATGGGAACCGGCATTTGCATACGGCCCATGCCGCCGAAATAGCGGTACAGGGGCAAACCAGATTCTTCGGCCGCTGCACGGGCCACCGCCATGGACACCGCCAAAATGGAATTAGCACCCAAGCGGGCTTTGTTGTCTGTGCCGTCAAGCTCAATCAAGGTGTGGTCCAAAAACGCTTGTTCGCTGGCATCCAGGCCAATCACAGCTTGGGTGATCTCGTTGTTGACATACTCCACAGCCTTCAAGACACCTTTGCCGCCGTAGCGTGTGGGGTCACCGTCGCGCAATTCGATGGCTTCACGGCTGCCGGTGGATGCACCCGAGGGAACGGCGGCACGACCCATGATGCCGCTTTCCAACAAGACATCGCACTCCACCGTGGGGTTGCCACGGCTGTCCAAAATTTCACGTCCAACGATGTCGACGATTGCACTCATGTTCTGACTTTCTTCGAGAGGAGGATCAGGCTATCAAAGCCTATGGGTTAAAAAACTAAACGGAAAAATGATTTTCAAGAAGAGGGCCTTGTTTGACAACTTTGTCAATCGCTACCAAGCTCTCAAGCAACGCTTTCATGTGCTTCAAGGGAACCGCATTCGGGCCATCCGACCATGCTTGGGCAGGGTTGGGGTGCGTTTCCATGAACAAGCCAGCCACACCTGCCGCCACGCCGGCTCGGGCCAACACAGGGACCATTTCGCGGGCACCGCCACTGCTGGTGCCTTGGCCACCAGGCTTTTGCACCGAATGCGTCACATCAAACACCACGGGCGCTCCGGTGTGACGCATCTCGGCCAAGCTGGTCATGTCAGCCACCAAATTGTTGTAGCCAAAGCTGACACCACGCTCACAGGCCAAAAAGTTGTCTTCGTTCAGGCCTGCCTCACGGGCTGCGGCACGGGCTTTGTCGACCACGTTTTTCATGTCCCAAGGCGCCAGAAATTGGCCTTTTTTGATGTTGACCGGCTTGCCCGACTGGGCGACCGCACGAATGAAATCTGTTTGGCGGCACAAAAAA
>JBILIR010000117.1:0-5521 GCA_044368955.1 Limnohabitans sp. | reverse complement strand
TTATCAAACGCTCCACACGCTCATCTTCAAGTAAAGAGATCACTGCCAGCGAAAGATGTTTGAATTTACCGACTGGCTGAAAAAATAAGGAGTGCTTTAAATGGGCTTTGGCATGGGCCACCATGCAAAGTAAATCCACAGGCTGATAACTGCCCTGCAACACCGCTGAAAGCTGCTGCGACAAACTGTGCGGCAATGACAAGCCATAGGGGGTAATCGCCAATCTCTGCTGTTGACGACTTCGCTCAACGGACACCACGGGCAGGCTTTGGTCAGGCTGCTGCAAACCACGGAGGACAGATTCAAGCCACTTATCAGCAATCACTGTGGCCATGGCTATGCAATCACATGTTCACTGCGGCCATAACCAGCGGCAGCAAAGCCAGCAAACTTGCTCTGATGGTGGGTTCATCCGTGACTGGGTCAATCAATGCCGCTTCCAACAGGTTTTGTTGCCCTGCATGTTGGGACGTCAACTTCGCCGCATGGATCAACATGCGGGTTGATACCCCTTCAAATAAACCGCTTCCGGCCATTTTGCGAGAACTCGCACCAAACTGTGCAAGTGCTCGAGCAAGCGGCAAATGGCAACCGGACTCACTGGCAATGATGTGCTGCTCAAGGTCAATATCGGGGTAATCGAAACGCACAGCCACAAAACGTTGTTTGATTGATTCTTTTAAATCACGCATCACACTTTGGTATCCCGGGTTGTAGGACACCACCAACATGAAATGGGCAGGTGCGAGCAAGACTTCATTGGTCTTGTCTATGAACAGTTGACGGCGATGGTCAGCCAATGCGTTTAACACGACCAGCGCTTCTTGCCGTGCTTCAATCACTTCATCCAAATAACAGATGCCGCCTTGCCTCACAGCTTGCGTCAACGGGCCATCTATCCAAGGTGTTTCATTGCCTTTCAGGATATACCTTCCAACCAAATCGCTGGCACTGGTGTCTTCATTGCACGCCACGGTCCACATGGGCAGCTTCAATTGCTGCGCCATGTACTCAACAAACCGCGTTTTCCCACAGCCGGTCGGACCCTTGATGAGTAAGGGCAGGTGTTGGTTGAAAGCCTGTCGAAAAACAAGCTCTTCGTCACCTAGCGGATGGTAGGAAATAGTCAAAGGCTAATCAACGATGCTTTGTGGACTGATTGGGGATACCCTCAATCGGCGCTTCGTCTGTTCCAGGCGTAGAACGGGTGATGGATTCAACCATTTTGCGTGTGCCTTCAGGGTCGTTAATCCATTTGGAATAGAACTCGAAGGGACATGCAGCGACACCGTTGGCGTCTTCGCCAGAATTGATCTTCCCTGTGTAGCCACGGTGTAAGAGCTTGTACAAATGGTTTTGTGATTGCATGGTGCGTCTTGCATCACGAATCAAACTGACAGAGAGTTCAGCATACTGAATACCCATATCTTCTTCACCGCACTCACCCAGTGTTCGACCATCAAAGCCAACGATGGCTGAGTGACCAAAATACGAATAAACACCATCAAAGCCGGATGCATTGGCAACAGCGACGTAACAGTTGTTCATCCAAGCCATGGCTTTAGCCACAATCACCTGCTGATCTTTGGCCGGGTACATATAACCTTGGCAGCGAACAATCAATTCAGCGCCACGCATCGCGCAATCACGCCAGATTTCGGGGTAGTTGCCATCATCACAAATGATGAGACTGATCTTCATACCCTTGGGGCCGTCAGACACATACGTGCAATCGCCTGGGTACCAACCTTCGATGGGCACCCAAGGCATGATCTTGCGGTATTTCTGAACGATTTCACCTTTGTCATTCATCAAAATCAAGGTGTTGTAGGGTGCTTTTTTGGGATGCTCCTCATGGCGCTCACCAGTCAAAGAGAACACGCCCCAAACCTTGGCCTTGCGACAAGCCGCGGCAAAAATTTCGGTTTCTTCACCCGGCACCGTTGCGGCAGTGTCGTACATCTCCTTGGAGTCATACATGATGCCGTGGGTAGAGTACTCGGGAAAGATCACCAAGTCCATGCCAGGCAAACCTTGCTTCATACCGATCAGCATCTCACCGATCTTGCGAGCGTTGTCCAACACCTCAGCCTTGGTGTGTAAACGGGGCATTTTGTAGTTAACAACTGCAACGCCCACGCAATCCTTGCTGCTTGAAATATCACCATGTCTCATTTGAGTTCTCCTGTGAAAAGTTAAATTGTTAAAAATGCCTTGACGGCATCAACGTCCCCCGCACCCTTGCCGCAGCTATGTACAACAGCCCCGCGCTCCAAAACCACCAATCGGTCAGCCACACTGACAGCAAAACTCAACACCTGCTCAGACAGCAAAACGGTGCAGTCCGTTGCCTGCTGTAACTTGATCAATGCAGCTGCAATTTCCTTGATGATGGATGGCTGAATCCCCTCGGTTGGTTCAT
Source organism: Limnohabitans sp. (assembly GCA_044368955.1). GTDB lineage: Bacteria > Pseudomonadota > Gammaproteobacteria > Burkholderiales > Burkholderiaceae_C > Limnohabitans. The sequence continues at coordinate 3,099 of JBILIR010000117.1, read as the reverse complement.
CAAGGATCAACAGACTGGGGCCAGCTGTCAAAGCCCTGCCAATCGCAACCATCTGTTGCTGTCCGCCGGATAAATTACCTGCTTTGCGATCCTTCATTTGCGACAGGACCGGAAACAATTCATAAACAAGGTCAGGAATTTTTTTGAGTCGGCCGGTATTGAGGGATGTCAACAGGTTTTCTTCCACTGTTAACTGACCGAACAACAAACGTCCTTGCGGTACATAGCCCATTCCCATACGAGCACGCTCAAACACGGGCATACGAGTGATGTCCTGCCCCATGAATTCAATACGGCCAGAATGAACGGGCAACAAACCAACCAGTGTTTTGAAAAAAGTGGACTTGGACATGCCGTTTTTTCCAATCACGGCAACGGCTTCGTGCGCCTTCATGTCAAATGACACACCAGGCAAAACAATGCTTTGCCCATAGCCCGCCATCAAATCAGTCGTGTGAAGCAACGTCATCTCCTAATCACCTAAATAGACTTCACGCACACGAGGATCTGCCTGAACTTGTTCAATTGAACCTTCACACAAAATCGCACCCTGGTGCAAAACCGTGACGTTGCCGGAAAGCTTCTTGACAAAATCCATGTCGTGCTCAATCACGACAATGGCCTGAATAACGGAAATACGTTGAATCAAATCAACTGTCTGATCACGCTCTTTCAAACTCATGCCTGCAACAGGCTCATCCAGCAATAGCAATTTCGGATGCTGCACCAGCAGCATCGCGATCTCAAGCCATTGTTTCTGACCGTGACTGAGGGTGCCCGCTTGAACATCCAACATAGTGCCCAAGTTGGTGGTCTGGGCAACCTCTATGATTTCTTGGTTGAACTGATCATCTTTGTTGAAGATGGCAGACAACATGCTCTGCCCCTTGGGTACAGAAATTTGTATGTTCTGATAAACCGTTAAATCATCGTAAACAGAGGGCGTCTGAAATTTTCTGCCCATGCCCATGCGGGTACGCTTGAATTCACTCTCGAGGTCAATTCGGATGCCTTGGAAATAAATACTGCCTTGGGTCGCAGGTGTCTTGCCGCATATGGCGTCAAGCAATGTGGTTTTACCGGCGCCATTCGGTCCGATGATGCAGCGGATCTCACCTTTTTGAACCGTCAGATTGACATGATCAATGGCCACAAACCCACCAAAGCTGACCACTAAATCATGCACCTCCAGCAATGACTTCCCGCTCATCGACTGTCACCTGCTGCTTTGGGTCGGGATTTGAACATCCCAAGCAAACCTGCCAAACCTTGCGGTAGAACTGCGGTGACAAGCAAGAACAATCCACCCAAGAAAAATAACCAGCCTTGTGGAAATTGCTCTGACAAAGCAGATTTGAGCCACCCAATGGAGAATGCTGCAAACACCGCGCCGAGAACGGATGTGCGACCACCAAATGCAGCATAAACAATCATTTCAACCGAGGCAACGGCGCCAACCAACTGTGGCGTGATCAATCCAGTGAACAACACAAACATTGCACCACCTATGGAAGCCAGCACGCAAGATACAGACAAGGTGGCTGCCTTGATCCAAGCCGTGTCGTAACCGGAAAACCGAACACGGTCTTCGCGGTCTCTGATGGCAATCAAGACTTTTCCATAGCGAGATGAAACAAGGTATTGCACCAACGCTGCACATACGGCCAGCAATCCCAACATCATGTAAAATAAGCGTGTTCTTGCTTCATCCGAAGCCACGTCCCAACCAAGCAAAGTACTGAAGTCTGTGATGCCATTGGCGCCACCTGTGCCGCCTTGGCTGCCAATGATTAATACCGTCAAAGTCAGTGATAACGCAAGTGTCAAAATTGCAAAATACACACCGCTCACGCGCTTTTTAAAAATCAAATAAGTAAATGGAAATGCCACCAATACAGGCAATATAAGAATGCACAGCAAGGTAAAGCTGAAGCTTTGAAACGGCAACCAGGCCAGCGGCAATTGTTCAACGCTGCTCCACACCATAAAGTCTGGCAGTTCGGGGCTGGATGCTTCGAGCTTCAAAAACATGGCCAAGGAATACGCCCCAATGCCAAAGAAGATGCCTTGACCCAGACTGAGAATGCCGCAATAACCCCAACTGAGCACAATGCCCAATGCCACGAAGGCAAATGACAGGTACTTGCCGTAAAGCGGTATTCTGAACTCAGGCGATACAAGCGGCAACAACAACAGCAAGCCAAAAATGATGGTGAAATTTACCCACCAACTTTTACGTAAAAACTCTTTTGGCATATCAACTTCTCACTTTGGGAGAAAACAGGCCATTTGGACGGTAGTAAAGAATCACCACCACAATCAGCATCAGCAAAACTTTGGCATAGGAGCTGGTCGTCATAAATTCAAAAGTGGTTTGCAATTGCGCAATGATGAAACTCGACAAGGCAGTACCCATGATGCTGGCAACGCCACCGAACACGACCACAATGAAGGTGTCAACGATATACAACTGTCCTGTGCCAGGATTGGTAGAGCCGATCATCGTGAACACGCTGCCGGCAATGCCAGCCAATCCACTGCCAAGGGCAAAGGTGTACATATCGACTTGCCGTGTATTGATACCGACTGTTTCAGCAATGGCGCGGTTTTGCGTGATGGCACGAACCTTCAAACCCATGCGGGTTTTAAAAAACAGCAAATACACAGCTGCAGCCACAAGCAACGTAAGCACAATAATGAAAATCCGATTTAATGGCAGTTGCACGCCGGTAAAAGGTTCGATGGCGCCATCCAACCATGAGGCAAGCGGAATGGTGACCTCTTGCGGTCCGAACACGGTGCGGTAAGTTTGTTGCAAAATCAAACTCAAACCCCAAGTGGCCAGCAATGTATCCAATGGGCGGTTGTAAAACCAGCGAACCACCGACCACTCTAAAAACATACCGAATAAAAAAGTCACTAAGAATGCGATCGGTATCGCGAACAAAATATAGGTGTCCACCGAATCAGGAAATACGGTTAAAAAGACATTGGCGACCATGAAAGTCACGTAGGCGCCCAAAGCCATCAGTTCCCCATGGGCCATATTGATGACGCCCATCAAACCAAAAACAATGGCCAGCCCCAAAGACATCAGCA
>JBILIR010000116.1:0-5523 GCA_044368955.1 Limnohabitans sp. | reverse complement strand
CAAGCTCATGAAATCGCTGCCGCCATTGAAGGCACCACGCCAACGCACCAGCAGCAAAAGTGTTCCCACAAACAAGACCAAGGCCAGACCCAAGCTGGCACCTTGGACGATCAATACCACCGCGGCCAAACCCCTTACCCACAATTGCACACGGTAAGTCGTTGGTTGAAACACGACATCGAGAAATCGCCCAACCCAAACCGTTTGAGGGGGGATATCCACCCTTTGAACTGGCCAAGACCAAATCCCCTGCGGATCGCTGCTTTGGGCGATGCGCAAATATTCGGCCACTTGTATGAGCAAACTGATGCCGCACAAGACCTCTAAGCAGCGCACCAAAATGTCGCCGTTCATAGGGGGATCTCTGGGCTGCGCAAAACCGTGTCGCTTTCACCATAGCCTTGCGGCGAGGGACGTTCTAGGCGCAATTCAAATTGGCATACCCCTTGGGCAATATGTTCACGAGCGGTTTGAGCGGCCAAGCGGCACACCAATTGGTAGCTGACCAAAGGCCGTGCATCCGCGCCTTCGCCCAAATCCTTGATGTCGCTTGACAAATGGTCAACCAAGTTTTGCTTTGCCAGCAGCAAGTTGCCATGAGGGTTATGAAAGACATCGAGCAGATGGCGCTGCCTTCGGGGGTATACCCACTGCCAATCGCTCCATGACTGCGCCTCATTTTGAAAGCGTACATACAAATGCGGTACCGGTCCGACTTTGTGAAAAAACTGCCAATTAGGAAAAAAAGCACGAAACAAAAACAACCATGGCCCACGCACCGTGTGGCGGCGGTACACCAAGGACGCCGCCAGCACAGCAAAATATGCCACCAGCAACCAAACGGTTGATTCCATGCACCCTCCTGTGTCTGCTCTGAGCCATTGTCTAGGAATTCAGACCCATCCTTTGAGGTGCTGGTGAGCGTGTAAAGTCCTGTCTTCTGGTGTTTTCTCAGTGACCCCCTTTATTGATTGCGCATGAGCTCTCGCACCCCCGCCCATTCCTTATCGTTTGAAATCAAAAGCGCATCTTTGCCTTTGGTGTCGTTTGTTTTAAAAAGCGCCGATATCACCCTGATTGCGCAAGATTTGCAAACCCGCTTGGGTGATACCCCTGATTTTTTTGACAATGACCCAGTCCTTGTCGATTTGCAACACTTGGAAGACCAAGCTGGACCGCTTGACTTACCCGCTTTGCTGCAACTCTTGCGCAGCTTTCGCATGAACCCTGTGGCTTTGCGCCCCAACAATGCCGCGCATGAGGCAGCTGCCACCTTGGCAGGCTTGTTCCTCACCACCGAGGCTCGCACATTGCCGCCAAGCCCTGCAACGCAGGAGGTGGTGCGAGAAGTGGAAGTGATTCGTGAAGTGGTGCGTGAAGTGGCCATAGGCGGCAGCGCCATGGTGGTGGACAAGCCTTTGCGCTCAGGGCAGCATGTGTATGCCAAGGGGCGAGACTTGGTGGTGTTGGCCATGGTCAACCCAGGTGCGGAGATCATGGCCGATGGGCATATCCATGTGTATGCGCCCTTGCGTGGCAAAGCCATTGCGGGTGCCAAAGGGGACACCTCTGCGCGTATTTTCACCCACAGCTTAGAAGCCGAGTTGCTGTCTATTGCGGGTGTTTACCGCACCAGCGACGCCCCCTTACCCAAAGAGGTCGCTGGCAAGGCGGCCCAAGTCTGGTTGGTCGGCGATAAGTTGGTGATGCTTGCCTTGTAAACTCTTGGCTTCACTGCTTTTGGCAAAACTGTCAATCCCAGTGCTTTCAATCAATCAAGGATTTGTTTAGATGACGAAAATTGTCGTGGTGACTTCGGGCAAAGGCGGCGTGGGCAAGACCACCACCAGTGCCAGCTTTGCATCAGGTTTGGCTCTGCGTGGGCAAAAAACCGTGGTGATCGACTTTGATGTGGGCTTGCGTAATTTGGACCTCATCATGGGATGCGAGCGTCGCGTGGTGTATGACTTTGTCAACGTCATCAATGGCGAAGCCACCTTGAACCAAGCGTTGATCAAAGACAAGCATTCCGACAACCTGTATGTGTTGGCGGCCTCGCAAACCCGTGACAAAGAAGCCCTGACACAAGACGGTGTGCAACGCGTCTTGCAAGAACTCACCGGCATGGGCTTTGACTTCATCGTGTGCGACTCGCCTGCAGGCATTGAAACCGGCGCCATGATGGCCATGCACTTTGCCGATGAAGCCTTGGTGGTGACCAACCCCGAGGTGTCATCGGTGCGTGACTCAGACCGGATCTTGGGCATGCTCAGCAGCCGTACCTTGCGAGCCATCGAAGGCCAAGAGCCCATCAAAGAGCATTTGCTGATCACCCGTTACAACCCCAACCGTGTGCTGGAAGGTCAAATGCTGTCGTTGGATGACATCCAAGATATTTTGCGCATTCCCCTGCTGGGCGTCATCCCTGAATCTGAAGATGTATTGCAAGCTTCTAACCAAGGTTTGCCTGCGGTCTTGCTGGAAAAAAGCGATGTGGCCGAAGCCTACAAAGACGTGATTGAACGCTTTTTAGGCAAAGACGTTCCTATGCGCTTTACCGAAGCCGTCAAACCCGGCTTGCTGCAACGCGTGTTTGGGCGGAGATAATCCCATGTCGTTCTTGTCTATCCTGCTTGGTGAAAAGAAAAAGACCGCCAGCGTCGCCAAAGAGCGTTTGCAAATCATTTTGGCGCACGAGCGATCGGGCCGCACAGCCCATCAGCCCGACTATTTGCCCGCCCTGCAACGCGACTTGATCGCGGTTTTGTCCAAATACGTAAACATCAATCCCAACGATATCAAGGTCAACTTGGAGCGCCAAGACAACCTAGAGGTGCTGGAAGTGAAAATCGAGTTACCTGACGCGCAATAACGCCGTTATTTGGGCAGTTTCTTTGACTTCTCCAGAACCTGATGCAAGCCACTGTTTTTTTGTCAGTCCACACCCCAAGAACTTAGGTTTGTACTGTGCATCGAACCTTGAATATTTTGGTGGTCGAAGACGACCTTTCTTTGCAGTCCAGTTTGGTCGATGTATTGTGCAAGTTTGGTCACCTTGCAACGGGCATAGATTCAACTGAGGCTTTTGACGAAGAGGCGCAAGACCACAACTTAGATTTGGTCATCGTCGATGTCAACTTGCCTGGCGAAGATGGATTTTCATTGGTCCAACGCCTTCGCGGAGTTCAAGCGTCCTTGGGCATCATCATCTTGTCGGCAAAAACCGATGCGGCAGACAAAGTGACCGGCTACGAATCTGGTGCAGATATGTACCTCACCAAACCCGTGGGGGTGGAAGAGCTTCTGGCAGCTGTTAACGCCTTGGCTCGGCGCTTGGGTGCTGGCGTGCATACCGACAGGTCTGTGGACTTGGAGCCAGAGGCCATAGCGCTCTATACGGCAAACAGCAGCATCACTGGCAGCAAAGGCAATGCAAAACTGACCTCCACCGAATTCACCCTCTTGATGGCCTTGGCCAGAGGCAAGGGCAAATACTTGGAATTGTGGCAAATCTACGACGTTTTAGGCAAAGACGAACAAACTCTTCAAAAGTCAGCTTTAGAGGCTCAGTTGTACAGATTACGGAAAAAATTATCAGATTGCGGTGCCGGTAATCAGGCGCTTCGATCCTTACGGCTTAAGGGATACCGGCTTTATTGCCCAATTTATATCAAATAGTTTAGGGTCGAACTTAAGGATTTACATTAACTTTATGCCCTTAATTTATCAGTTTAAATCAGTTTTCTTGTGGGCTTTCTTTTAGCATTCTCGTCCTTTTGCAAAAAGTGATTGCCATGAGAAACGATACCGATCCAAACTTGAGCGCCAAGCTGTTACAGGTCATTTGCCAACTGCATGAGTGGGAAAGCAAGCACCTCGATGTGGCCACCACCCAAGCGGGTCGCTATCTGTACCTGAACATCGCCAAGCAGTTGCAAGACAACCGAGGTGGGCCAAGTGCGTTTTTAATGGGCATTTACTACAACAAGGATTTGAGCGAACGCGCTTTACGCTACAAAATAAGAGAGTTTGAAAACGATGGCCTGATTGAGTTCGAGGCCCACAGCAGTGACAAACGCTCCAAGAAAATTTTGCCAACACCCGCCCTGCTAAGCACGCTCGACGATCACGCCCATGAATTCAGTCGTATGCTGAGCAATGAATTCCTGATATTTCCTAAAAAATAATCTCTCCTCCATGGCTTACCCATGACCACTGCTTGGCTTGTTTCTTTTGTTCTGTTTGCGGCTTTGCTGGTGTTGGGTTATTTCTATCTGCAAGAAAAGCGGCGCAGCCAATCGCAGCAAATCGAAATTCAAAAGGCTCGCTCGAGCAAGCACCATGTGAACGACTTTCTGGCGTCCATGTCACACCACTTGCGCACCCCCTTGAATGGCGTAATGGGATACGCCGAATACATCTACAGCAGCACCCGTGAGCCGATGATTCAGTTCACCTCCAAAATCATTTTGGAAAACAGCTTGCAGATGCTGCACTTGGTCAATGGCCTGCTCGACCTGAGCAAAATCCAAGAAGGCTCACTCGATTTATCCCAATCGGACTTTGACATCAAGGACATGGTGGAGTCAGTGCAGGCATTGCACCAAGCACGGGTAGATGAACTGAAAATCAGCTTGCACGTTCATTTGGCACCCCAACTGCCCTCCCAATTACGCGCAGACCCTTACCGGGTGCGCCAAGTGCTGAACAACTTGGTCGACAACGCTTTAAATTACAACAGTCCCCAAGGCAGCGTGACCCTGTCGGTCACGCCCAGCGCCAATGGTTTATGGGTGGTTTTTTCTGTGCTAGATACCGGCAGAGGCATTTCCCCTGAAATGCAAGAAACCATCTTCAAGCGCCAGCAAAAGTCGGATAACCCCTTTGTGCTGCGCCCCAATGAAGGTGCGGGCTTAGGGCTGGTGCTGAGCCACCACTTGATCCAACTCATGGGCGGCACACTTAACTATTCCACCAAAGCCGGCGAAGGCAGCGTGTTCTTTTTCAACTTACCCATACGCTCAGAAAGTCACAAGCCCACATGAGCGTCACTTTGAATATTGTGGTGATTGATGACAACTCCACCAACCGACTATTGCCAGGCCTGTTTTTGCGTCCCCTAGGCCATGCGGTGAATGAATGCATTGGGGCAGAAGAAGCACTGGAATGGCTAAGTCACAACCCTTGCGATGTGATCTTGCTCGATATCTCCATGCCCAGCGTCAGCGGCTTGCAACTGTGTAAGCAGCTGCGTGCTGATCAGCGCTACAAGCACCTACAGATCATCGCTTACACCGCCCACGCCATGCCCGACGAGGTCTTGTTGTGGGAGTCATCGGGTTTTGACAAAGTCTTGCTCAAACCTATACGCAAAGACGATTTGCTCGCACTCTTCAGCTAGTGGCTAGATCCGTCATTGCGAAAAGCCGTCATTGCGAGCGCAGCGAAGCAATCCCTGTCATTGCGAAAAGCCGTCATTGCGAGCGCAGCAAAGCAATCCCCCGTGATCAGCCCCGCGTCGCA
>JBILIR010000114.1:0-5564 GCA_044368955.1 Limnohabitans sp. | reverse complement strand
GTTGCAACTCAAACACCACAGGTGCATAGGACAAGTCCCATTGCTGACGCCACTTAGGGTGGAGCTCACCTATCCAGCCCACGGCCTTGCCATCGGATGAAATACGGGCACAGCGGCCAGGGTGAAGTGCGGGATGTTCAGCAGCCTCAAATTGAACACGGTGCGGCGAGAACATTGCCTCGACATCGGCTTTAACATCAAAGAAATCTGCATTTTTTTTCTCGCCGTTCCAAGCTAATTCATTGACAGGCCCCCAAGCCATGCCAGCGACCATCATGGGTTGGTCTAAACCTTTGACCGATTGCAAAGAATCCTCGGTGTCCGTGCTTTTGAGAAACACACGACCTACTTCAAAAACCCGCACACGAGAGGCTTTGCGATCCGCATTGAATTTCACCACCTGCAGCAAGGAACCCATGAGGCTAGAGCGCATCACGCTCATATGGCTGGCAATGGGGTTGAGCAGTTGAACAGGGTCTGCATTGCCTGCTAAATCTTTTTCCCACTGCGCGTCCACGAAACTGAAGTTGATGGTTTCTTGGTAACCCAATGCGGCAAGACTTCGACGAACAGCAAAAGGGTGTCTCAGGTGCTCTGGGATGAGATGTGGCGTGATGGGAGCCAGCGGGGCAGTAGAAGGCAGTTGATCAAAGCCCACCATACGGGCAACTTCTTCAATCAGGTCTTCCTCAATCGTGATGTCAAACCTGAAGCTTGGTGGCGTCACAGTAATGACCCCTTGGGCTTCACTCACCGCAAGGCCCAAACCTCGCAAGGCATCGGCCATGCGCTGCTGAGACAGATCCACACCCAAAACTTTGTTGGCTCTGGCCACACGCATGGCAACAGGCTTTCGAACAGGCATATTCAGCTGATGATCGTCCATTTGCCCAACTTGGCTTTGCGGTGTGCCACAAATATCCAAAACCAAACGGGTAATGCGTTCAATATGCTCAACCGTATGTTCGGGGTCAACGCCACGCTCGAAACGGTGTCCTGCATCCGTGGAAAAATTGAACCGCCTCGATCGTCCTGCCACCGCTTGCGGCCACCAAAAGGCTGCTTCAATGTAAATATGTTGCGTGTCATCAGAAACCGCGGTGGCATCTCCACCTATGATGCCTGCAAGCGACTCCACTTGTGAAGCATCTGCAATCACGCCCACCTTGTTATCGAGTTCTACCGTGTTGCCATTTAAAAGCTTGAGTGTTTCTCCTGCTTTGCCCCAACGCACCACCAAACCATTGCTTATTTTGTCGAGATCAAAGATGTGCGAAGGGCGTCCCAACTCAAACATCACATAGTTGGAGATATCCACCAAGGCACTCACGCTGCGCTGGCCACAACGCGACAAGCGCTCAACCATCCAGTCAGGCGTCGCCGCTTTGGGGTTGACGTATTTCAGAACACGGCCACTGAAGCGGCCGCACAAATCAGTCGCTTCAACCCTCACAGGCAAGACATCTTGAATATCGACAGAAACTGCTGGAAATTCAGGCTGTAACAAAGGCGCCCCAGTCAATGCCGACAGCTCACGGGCAATGCCGTACACACTCAAGCAATGCGCCAAATTGGGTGTCAGCTTGAGGGTGAACAAGGTGTCATCCAACTGCAAATGGTCACGGATGTTTTGACCAACTACAGCTTCAGGCGAGAGCTCCAACAAGCCCTCGTGTTCTTGCGAAAGATGAAGTTCGCGGGAAGAACACAACATGCCTTGGCTTTCCACGCCGCGCAATTTACCCAGCTTGATCAGAAAAGGCTTGCCATCTTCGCCAGGTGGTAACTCTGCACCCACCAGCGCACAAGGCACGTAGATACCGACACGGGCATTAGGCGCACCACAAACAATGGACAGTGGCTCAGCTTGTCCTACATCCACTTGGCAAATACGCAAACGGTCGGCATTGGGATGCTGCTCAGCAGCCACGATGTGGCCCACCACCACCTTAGAGAAGGCAGGCGCAACGCTACGCATCTCTTCCACCTCAAGACCTGCCATGGTCAAGGTATCAGCGAGTTGCTGTGTGCTTAAGGGCGGGTTACAAAATTCTCGCAACCAAGATTCAGGAAATTGCATGTGTCTACCTTGGTCTGCTTAACTGAATTGGCTGAGGAAGCGAATATCGCCATCGAAAAACAGGCGCAAATCGTTCACGCCGTAACGCAACATGGTCAAGCGATCAGGCCCCATACCGAAAGCAAAACCGATGTAATGCTCGGGGTCTAAACCCATGTTGCGAACCACATTGGGGTGTACTTGACCAGACCCCGCAACCTCTAACCAACGACCAGCCAAGGGACCACTGGGGAATTGGATGTCGATCTCTGCGCTGGGCTCTGTGAAGGGGAAAAAACTGGGTCTGAAACGAAGCACCAAATCTTCGTTTTCAAAAAAAGTTTTACAAAAATCTGTAAAGACAACCTTCAAATCTTTGAAGCTGATGTTTTCACCAATCCACAATCCCTCGCACTGGTGAAACATAGGTGAATGGGTGGCATCACTGTCAACACGGTAAGTACGCCCAGGTGCGATGACGCGAATTTCTGGCATACCCTTTCCTGCATCAATACTTTTTTGATGCGCTTGTACATGCGCCATGGCATGGCGTATTTGCATAGGACTGGTGTGTGTTCGCAAAAGGTGGCCACCTTCAACATAGAAGGTGTCGTGCATGGACCGCGCAGGATGGTCTTGCGGGGTATTGAGCGCAGTAAAGTTGAACCAATCAGTTTCAATTTCAGGCCCTTGGGCCACTGAAAAACCCATGGAAGAAAAAATATTTTCAATACGCTCCAAGCTTAGGCTCACGGGATGCAGACCGCCTTGAGCTCGCAAACCGCTGGGCAATGTCACGTCCAATCGCTCTGCTTGAAGTTGATGGTTCAATTCCTCATCAGCAAGAGCTTGCCGTCGGGCGTTCAAGGCATGTTCAATCGCCTGCTTGGCAGCATTGATCACCGCACCTTGGGATTTTTTGGCCTCTAAATCGAGTTGGGACAAGCCCTTCATCAATTCAGATATGCGCCCAGATTTACCCAAAAATTGGGCCTTGGCATTTTCCAATTCCGCGGCAGTGGCAGACTGCGCAAAAAGGGCCTGGGCTTGTTGCACCAACGTATCGAGCTCGTTCATAGCGTCTCAGGTTTGAAATGAAAAAGGGATTGAAGCTGGTATGAGCTTCAATCCCTTGGGCCATCATGTCACCCACCGTAAACGGTAGGCAAAGCCACCCGTTCAGGCAGCTAAACGTGCTTTGACTTGATCGACGATGTGTCCAAAGGCTACTTTGTCATGCACTGCCAAATCGGCCAGCATTTTGCGGTCGATTTCAATGGCAGCTTTGCGCAAGCCATTGGCAAACTGGCTGTACGTCAAACCAAATTCACGCGAAGCGGCGTTGATACGGGCAATCCACAGTTGACGAAACACACGCTTTTTAGCGCGACGGTCACGGTAGGCATATTGACCCGCCTTCATCACCGCCTGTTTGGCGATGCGATAGACATTACCGCGGCGACCGCGGAAACCTTTGGCGAGGGCTAAAACTTTTTTGTGTCTGGCTCTGGCCGTGACACCACGTTTTACGCGAGGCATAGTAAGTTCTCCTTGTTCGTCCGTTGATTACAAGCCAGCCATGGGCAGCATTTGCGCCATGTGACCCATATTGGTTTCATGCACACCTGTTGGACCACGCAAATGACGTTTGTTTTTGGTGGTTTTCTTGGTCAGGATGTGGCGTTTGAAAGCTTGACCGCGCTTGACGGTACCGCCTGGACGAACACGAAAGCGCTTTTTTGCGCTGCTTTTGGTCTTCATTTTGGGCATTGAATGCTCCTTTTTGTTTGTGCTCGTGAGGCGCTGCGCAACTGAACGCAGACTTGTTAGCCCCGAGACACTTGTTTGCGTGACCTTTTACGCAGCGGCTGCTTGCACAGCTTCTGCGGCGGGTTTGGCCACGCCACCCGGTTTTTTCTTGCCAGGCGCGATCATCATGACCATTTGACGCCCTTCCAGTTTGGGAAACTGCTCAACCACAATCAGGTCAGCAAGTTCATCCCGAATTCTTTGCAACAACGCCATGCCAATTTCTTGGTGGGTGATTTCTCGACCACGAAAACGCAAAGTGATTTTGCATTTGTCGCCTTCGTCAAGAAAACGCTTGATGTTGCGTAATTTGATGTTGTAGTCACCATCGTCTGTACCGGGTCGGAATTTGATTTCCTTGACCTCGATCACCTTTTGTTTGGACTTGGCTTCTGCCGCCTTCTTTTGTTCTTGGTATTTGAACTTACCGTAGTCCATGAGTCGACAAACTGGGGGCACAGCAGTTGGTGAAATTTCTACCAAATCAACATCAAGTTCCCCTGCCATTCGCAGCGCTTCAGCCAAGCTCAGCACGCCAATGGGTTCGTTGTTGGGACCGCTCACGCGGACTTCGGGGGCCATGATTTCTCTGTTCAGGCGGTGTTTGCGTTCCTCGCGTTGTCGGCGATCGCGGAATTCAGTAGCGATGGTTCAATCCTTCAAAAAAAACCTGTTTCAAAATGAAACAGTGAAACTCCGTCGTGTCTTCGACGTCCAAGCATGAAGTCAACCAGTGAAATCAAAGTTTGGCGGCAATGTCCGAAGCTAACTTTTCAGTAAAGGCTTCGAGTGACATGACCCCGAGATCTAAATTGCCTCGGGCTCGCACTGCGACGGTACCTGCTGCTTTTTCCTTGTCACCCATGACGAGGATGTATGGCAGCTTTTGCATTGAATGCTCGCGTATTTTATACGTAATCTTCTCGTTTTTCAGGTCTTGGGTAACCCTAAACCCTTGATTTTTCAGCTTTTTGACTACATCTTGGACGTAATCTGCTTGCGAATCGGTGATATTGAGCACTGCAACTTGAACCGGAGCCAGCCAAACCGGCAAGGCGCCTGCATGCTGTTCTATCAAAATGCCAATGAAACGTTCCAAGCTTCCAACGATAGCTCGGTGCAACATGATGGGCCTGTGACGCGCACCATCTTCACCCACATACTCTGCATCCAAGCGCTCAGGCATATTGGGGTCCACCTGCATGGTGCCGCACTGCCACTCACGACCAATCGCATCTTTTAGGGTGTATTCAATTTTGGGGCCGTAAAAAGCGCCCTCGCCTGGCAGGTATTGAAAGTCGCAACCTGAAGCCTTCAAGCCTTCCGCCAAGGCTTGTTCAGCTCGGTCCCAACTTTCTTCTGAGCCAATGCGCTTTTCGGGACGGGTGGACAGTTTGTAAATGATGTCGGTATAGCCAAAATCTTTGTAGACCTTTTGCAGCAAGGTGGTGAACGCAATTACCTCGGATTGGATTTGCGCTTCGGTACAAAAAATATGTCCGTCGTCTTGGGTAAAGGCGCGTACACGCATGATGCCGTGTAAGCCACCAGAGGGTTCATTGCGATGGCATTGGCCAAACTCACCAAAACGTAGAGGTAAATCACGGTAACTCTTGAGCCCTTGGTTAAATATGATGATGTGCCCAGGGCAATTCATCGGTTTCAACGCGTAGTCACGTTTTTCAGACTCGGTGAC
>JBILIR010000113.1:0-5570 GCA_044368955.1 Limnohabitans sp. | reverse complement strand
AGGCACCCAAATCAATCATTTCAGTGTCTGTCCACAAAGTACCGTCCACCAAAACACAATCGGCTTTTTGCATGGCAGACCAAACATGGGACTCCATTTGGCCAAGTCCTGGCGCATAAAACAAGGTTTTTCCAGTTTCCTCATCTGCCACAGTGAGTCCGATGTTGTCGCCTGGCTGTGGTTGATCGCGATGCGGAGAGTAAGGTGGCGCATTGCTGATCAAGGGAATGGCCTCGAACTTCAAATGGCTTAATTTTGGGATGCTGAATGCTGCGTCAAGTGCCAAGGGGTGCAAGTCAACACCACAATAATATTCAAGCACATGAAACAAAGGATTGCCGGTTGTCAGATCTTCTTTCACCAAGGGGTGACACCACAAAGGCAAACGCCCCCTGTGTTCGCGCAACATCAACAGGCCTGTCGTATGGTCAATTTGGGCATCCATGAGCATGACCGCAGCAATTCCTGAGTCTCGCAACGATCGGGCTGGTTGTAACTGGGGAAAAGCTTTGATTTGCTGAAGTATGTCCGGCGAAGCATTGACCAGCAACCAATCTTGTGTGTTCGAAGAAATGGCAATGGAAGACTGGGTTCGGGCGCGGTGATGAAGGCTACCTGCTCGAACAGCAGTGCACTGGGGGCAATTGCAATTCCACTGTGGGAACCCACCGCCAGCTGCTGATCCAAGGACTTGTATTTTCAAAATAGTTTCGCCTAAAAAAAAACCGCGTCAAGCGCGGAAATCATCAAAGAATTGGAAAGGTCTGTTGAGTTTCCTCAACAGACCACCGTCAAATTAACGGTTTGCAATGTACATGGTAATTTCGAAACCGAAACGCATGTCACTTGCTGCAGGGGTTTGCCATTTCATGGTGAATCTCCTAATGAAAGCCGTAAATTACGGTAAATCGTGAACAGAGTCATTCCGAACACAAGGACCTATTATGCTTGGTGCAGGTGTTTTATAACTCCATATTTCAAGGAATTTGCCCTCGTGAATTTCATGAGACGACCCTAGGGAAATCCCTAGTAAAAATCCATTACTGTCTTCCAAACTTTACTTGCGCCTATATTCTGAGCATGTTGAATCAAACCCCTACGGACTTATTTTCACCCATCACCCCTTTCCACCATGGCCTACTTCCTGAGCACGATGGACACAAGGTGTATTTTGAAGAGTGCGGAAACCCCAAAGGAATTCCCATTGTTTTTCTGCATGGCGGGCCTGGCAGCGGCTGCAGTCCAAAACACCGCCAATTTTTTAATCCCAATATCTGCAGAGCAATCCTCTTCGATCAAAGAGGCTGCGGTCGCAGTACCGCTGAGAATTTGTTATTCAAAAACGACACCCCACATTTGATTCAAGATATGGAGCGCTTGCGCAAACATTTGGGTATTGACAAATGGCTGGTGATAGGGGGTTCATGGGGAGGGGGCCTTGCCTTGGCTTATGCCTGCCAACACCCTGAGGCATTCAGTGCAGCAGTACTCAGAAACACCTTTCTTTCTAGACGCAGTGACTTGAAGTGGTTTTTCCAAGATGCCAAGCAATTCATGCCTGATGCTTGGGGAAAACTTGTCGAACATATCCCAGATAAATTTCACGACGACATTTGCCAGTACCTTTGCCGCAATATTTTGGGGGCAGACAAGGAAATCGCGCTTAAGTTGGCACAGTCTTGGAACACTTGGGAAAACGCCTTGTTGCAGCGTAGTTTTGCAGATTCATCCACCACGCAATTAAGCCCACAAGATGCAGATAAGTTAATGGACAAATACAAAATTCAAAGTCACTACCTTCAAAATCTTTGCTTCTTTCCTGAAGAAGGCTTGTTACCTCATTTGAGCAGTTTCACAAATATACAGATTGAGCTTTTGCAGGGCCGACTGGACTGGGTGTGCAGACCGGAATCCAGCTGGGATATTCACCACAAAATTCCCCACAGCCGACTGCAGTGGGTCGAGAACGCTGGGCATGGGATTTTTGAAGCGCCTATGGTTCACTGCATGGTCAACACGATCAATTCCAGTGTCGCATCGATGCAAAAACTCAAATCCAATTGATTTTTATTGCAGATGGCTACGCTTAATTTGATGCTGATTGACGACCATTTGCTGGTGCGAGCTGGTTTTAAACGTTTGCTCATGTCGTTTGAAAATATTGCTGTGGTCGCTGAAGCATCCAGCGGGGAAGAAGCTTTTAATTTGTACAAAGTTCATCAACCCGACATTGTCATTTTAGAAATTGACATACCAGGCATGGGGGGGATTGAAACGATCAAGCGGTTTTTGGACAAATATCCCAAGGCCAAAATCATCGTCCTCACGGCACATGAAGAATTCATTTATCTCAAACGTGCATTGGCTTTTGGTGCGTTGGGCTATTTGTCCAAAAAATCTGCGCACCAAACTTTGCATGACGCGGTGAAAAGCGTAGCTCAGAAAAAACGTTTTGTTGAACCAGATTTGTCGCAAAAGTTATTTCTCAGCGAACTCGATGGTGGCATTGATCCGCTTGAAGATCTTTCAGCCAGAGAGTTTGGAGTTTTCTTGCAATTTGCAAAAGGGCTTTCATTGCCGGAAGTGGCCGAAAGACTCAATTTATCTGAATCAACTGTTTCAACGCATTTGTACAGCATCAAGCAAAAACTTCAGCTTGATAATCATTCGGAACTTATTTTGCTTGCCCATCGCCTAGGCTTAATTCACCCAAGTGAAACTTGACTTTCCGATAACTTGTCCTATGAATGTCCTGGTCCGTTATCATCCGCCCCTCTTCTCACAAGGCAACTCAATTGAAGTCTTTTTTCCAGAGCCTGAAAAATAAAAACCCACATTGGGAAGTCGAGCCATTGTGGTTCGAGTGGTTGGTATTGGTGGGTTTGTTTGTGTTCGCCACTTGGTTGCTGGGCATTCAAGGCGTATGGCATTTACTCCTAAGTTCCGACCCCACAGGTATTACGCTGGTCATCCTTATCGTGTTTGCTGTGTCCACATTGTGGTGCGGGGTACGCTCTAAAGAGCTCACGCGTCAAAGAGATTTGTTGTCCTTGGCAAGCGCTTCGGGTGTGGAGTTCATGGTGCAAGCCGAGGGCTGGGCCGGTGAATACTGGAACGCATTGGCCTTGAACCCCCAAGACAGCGGCGCACCACTCGACTTGTTGCTGGAGCACACCCATGGCTCGCATTCCACTGCATGGTGGGTCAATGGCGTTCAGCTCAAGCTTGGCTTGCTTGGCAAAGTGATTGGCTTTTCAGTGTTGGCCATGCAAATCGGCCAAATCCAAAGCTTTGATCCCTCGCAAGCCCAAGACCTTCTTCGCAACCTCACCTCTGGTCTTGGTGTTGCCCTGCTCACCACCATGGTGGGCTTGGTGGGCAATATTTTGTTGGGCTTGCAACTCACCCGCATGGACCGTTTTGCAGACGACATCGTTGCGCAAGCTCAGCGCCACGGTATGCGAATCGCTCGCTGAGCACTGCTGTCGTATGCGCAAACTCAGACACTCTCGCGAACCTGAGGTCGACCCTTTTTACGACATGTTGTTCAACATGCTCATCGCCTTTGTGTTTTGTTTCATCATTGCGTTGTTGGCCATGAACCCCAAGGCGCTGAAGTCGGGGGACATTCCTGCCAAAGCCGAATTCATCATTACTTTGTCATGGCCAGACTCGGACCCCAATGATTTGGATTTGTGGGTGCAAGGCCCCTCGGGCGAGAGCGTTTGGTTTCGCAACCGCGAGGCCGACCTCATGCACCTAGACCGCGACGACCGCGGCAACTCCAACAACACCATCATGATCAATGGCAAAAAAGTGGTGAACCCTTTGCGCCAAGAGGTGGTGACGATTCGCAGCATCGTGCCAGGCGAATACGTGATCAATGCCCATTACTATGAAACCAAGGAAATTGACCGCAACGACCCCAAAACAGGTCAACCGGTTGAAGCCACTTTGTCGGTGATCAAGGTCAACCCCAAAGCAGAGGTTGTTTATTACGGTCAGGCCACGCTGGAGAGTCGTGGCAAAGAGGTGACCATGGCTAGGTTTTCTGTGACTCCCACTGGCGGTGTCGACAACGTCAACACCATCCCCAAAATTCTTGTGAAGTCTTTCTAATATGTCGCTTACCTTCATTCTTGTCTTCGTTATTTTTGCTTTTTTGTTGGCATTGGCCTTGGTGTTTTCACACTGGCCACGTTGGCTCAAAGGCTTGCTGGCAATTGGCGTGACGGGGTTTTATTTCTTCGGTTATGCCAGCGTGCATTCCTTGTTGGGTTTGCCCAGCACCGATGCATTGCCTGCACGCTTTGTGATGATTGCAGCGATTGTGGATGAGCCGCGTGGCAAGTTCCCAGGAGCCTTGTACATGTGGGTCACGCCGATTGAAGAAGGCAAGAGCGTGATGCGCCCTCGCGCCTACCAACTGCCCTACACCCGAGTTCTTCACGAGCAAATTGCCGACGGCATGAAAAAAGGTCGTGAAGGCGTTCCACAAATGGGCACAGCCGAGGTAAAGGCTGGTACCGGCAAAGGCCCGAGTTGGCTTAACCCCGGCACGGATGAGCAAGAGGTGAAGATTTTGGACTTGCCTACGCCTCAGGTACCAGAGAAATGACCATGCTTTCTAGACTTCTTCTTTTGTGCAGTCTGTTGGCGCTCAGTGCCTGCGAAAAACCCAGTAATGACCACCCTCTGTTTTCTTTGGCCCAAGGAAAACGCTGGACCTATGAAGTTGAAACGGTGTACGACAACCCCGAGGGCAAAACCGTCAAACAAACCATAGAGTTTCATAACTTAGGCAGTGCCACTCTGGCCGATGGCTCCACCGCTTGGCTGCGCCGCAGCAGCAACGGCCATGAGTACTGGTTTCAAATCACCAACAAGGGCGTGGATCGCGTCGCGATGAAGTCCCCCCTGCAAGAGCAAGCGGTGATGGATGAAGAGCCCCGCCAAGTTCTGCCCAATACCTTGGCTGTGGGCGCCCAATGGAAGCACAACACATTGCCTTATTTTTTGCGCCGTCGCAACGAGACACCTGCTGAATTTCGCAACATCGATAAATACAAAAACGTGCCCATGGTTTACACCTTGGCTGCGCTGGATGTATCGCTGGACACCCCAGCAGGACGCTTTGAGCAATGTGTCCGCGTTGACGGGCAAATGGAGTTGATGCTTTGGCACGACGATACCCGTACCTATAAACCGACCCCCCTGCTGACAAGGGAATGGTATTGCCCAGGTGTGGGTTTGGCGCAATTCGAACGCGACGAACCCACCACAGCCCAATTTTTTCAGGGCGGGCAGTTGCGTATGCGATTGCTCGATTTCACCCCCTAACTTAGCCCAAGCTTACTCAGTACTTTAAGGAAGCTTACACACGCATGTCAGCAGTGTGTCTTTTTGAGAAATTCAGCGGTCTTGAATGTCCCTACTAGGGTTATTGCTAGGGCGAGTCTTATATATGTCTTTCAAAATGTATGGGTTAGTGTTTTTTCCCGTCGTTCTTTATTTAAACCCTGAAGGAACTTGTATGAAATTGATAGTGAAATCAGTCGCGTTGGCTGCCG
>JBILIR010000112.1:0-5573 GCA_044368955.1 Limnohabitans sp. | reverse complement strand
CATCGATCAGGGCTTGCGGAACAGGTCGCTGATTGACTTCGGGGATCAGGTGTTGAACGGTGGTAGGTGCATTCATGGCGGCTTCTCCTAGAGCGTTTTGCATTCTATGCAAGAAGCTAAACCCCGCGTGTCTTCTAGGTGCGAGCGATAGTGCTCAAGGCCACAGGCCGATGTGTGCGCTCATCTGCAAGGAAATGGTGATTTTACCGCTTTCTTGAGGAATGGGCACGGGCGCTGCGCCATCTGCCATCGCGCGGGGTGAGGACAAGGCCATGCGCATGAGTGGCATAGGCTGGCTTTGTTGGCTGAAATTCAGGCTTTTGATTTCATGGCGGCTGAAACCAAAGGCGTCTGTCAAGTCATGTGCTTTGCGTTGAAAATTGACAGCCAAGGTGCTGAGCAATTTCTTTTCGGTCAAGGCTCTTTGTTGGGCAGACAGCCTGTAACTCACTTGGGTAATTTGCATCACGTCTGTCAGCTCTGAAGCCAGCTGGCTCAAGGCCCTTAAATTGGTGGAGACAAGCTGAAGTTCTGCTTGGGCGCTCCACTGCTTGGTTTTGCCGTTGGGCCCCCATACCGGGGTGGTGCTGATTTGCCCCGTTTTGCGCTCGATGTCCGCGTGCTGTTTGCTGCGCTCAACAGCGCCGGTCAACTTGATCAAAACCTCTTGGCTGATCTGGGTGGCATTGGGGCCGTCTTTGCTGACCGATAAAACCACCAGCATCTCGTCGTTGTCGACCTCCATGCTGGCATCTGTATCGAATTGGGTCAGCACTTCTGCACCTTGGGCCAGCGAGAGCCACAGCACAGACAAGCAAAGCAGGGATCGAAAAAAGCGCCGCATAGTCTCGATGAAGAGTTCCAAAGAACCCTATATTAGCGCACAAACAATACAAAAGAACTATATTTTTGTGGGCAGCTCAATGCCTGAAAATATCTTGATTACAGCGCTGTCTTCTTCTTTGGCAAAACCGGCAGTGCTGGCTTGCATGAACATTTGGTGGGCGGTGCTGGAAAGCGGCAGCGGAAATTTGCTGGCACGTGCCATGTCCAGCACCAAACCTAAGTCTTTGACAAAAATATCCACTGCCGACAGCGGCGTGTAGTCGGCGGCCAGCACATGGGCCATGCGGTTCTCGAACATCCAACTGTTGCCCGCGCTGTGGGTGATGACCTCGTACAGCGCTGCAGGGTCCACGCCTTCACGCAAGCCCAGTGCCATGGCTTCGGCGGCCGCAGCAATATGCACACCCGCCAGCAGCTGGTTGATGATCTTTACTTTGCTGCCCGCACCTGCGCTGTTGCCCAGCTTGTAGACCTTGGCAGCCATCGCGTTCAACAAAGGTTCAGCCAGCGCATAAGCGCCGGGTTTGGCGGCTGTCATCATGGTCATTTGGCCGTTGGCGGCCTTGGCCGCGCCGCCAGAGATGGGCGCATCCACATACTGCAGACCCAAGGCCTCCAGCCGCGCCTCCAGCGCCACAGACCAATTGGGGTCGACAGTGGAGCACATCACAAACACGCTGCCTTGGGCCATGCAAGCAGCTGCGCCTTGCGGGCCAAACAGCACCTCTTCGGTTTGCGCGGCATTCACCACCACGCTGACCAGCAATTGGCATGACTTGGCCAACTCGGCAGGTGATGCGCAAGCCACGCCGCCATCGGCCGCAAAAGCCTCGGCCACACCTGGGCGGGCGTCGCACACATGAACCTCGAAGCCCGCGCGACGCAAACTGCCCGCCATGCCTTGTCCCATGGCACCCAAACCGATCACCCCTACCTGTTTCGCCGTCTGCATGTACCGCTCCTGAAAACCCCAAGCGTAGCCGAGTTGTGCCAGTGCTGAGACAATGCAAGCAACCTCAGGAAGATGAAGCATGGCGAATAGACTCACACAAATTGCAACGCGCACCGGCGACGATGGCACTACCGGCTTGGGCGACAACCGTCGTGTGAGCAAAAACAGCTTGCGAGTGCACGCCATGGGCGAGGTCGATGAACTCAACTCGAACATCGGTGTTTTGCTGGTCGAAGACATGCCCGAAGCCTTACGCAAATTGCTGATCGAGGTGCAGCACCAGTTGTTCAACCTAGGCGGCGAGCTAAGTATTCCGGGTTTTGAGTTGCTCAAAGCCGAGGCGGTGTTGGCCTTGGACCAAGCGCTGGCACATCACAACGAGGCCTTGCCTAAGCTGCAAGAGTTCATCTTGCCCGCTGGTTCCAGGGCCGCATCGCTGGCGCATGTGTGCCGCACCGTGGCCCGTCGTGCCGAGCGGGCTGTGGTGGCCTTGGGCGCTGAAGAAGCTTTGAACGACACGCCGCGCCAGTACCTCAACCGCTTATCTGACCTGATGTTTGTGTTGGCCCGTGTGCTCAACCGCATGAACGGCGGTGACGATGTCTATTGGAAAAGCCAACGCTTGGCCGCCGCTGAAAAGCTCTGAAAGCCTAACCATGTTGATCGAACTCAGCTTGATGTTGGCCATGGCCAACCCAGCTTCTGCCGCTTGTACCCGAGCCGGGGGCACATTGACCTTTGTGCAAAGCGATAAAGGCGAGCAAGGCATGTGTACCTTGCCCTCCGGCGAGGTCTGCGATGAATGGGAATTTTTCAGGGGCGAATGCCCAGTCAAGAAAAAGCCCGAGGACAGCAACGAAGCGCCCAAAACCCCAAAAAGCACTTAGCTCGGTGGCGCCTCTTTCATGGCCAAGATCCAATCGACCAGCAAACGAATTTCTTCTTTGCTCAGGTTTAAAAACGCCGGCATGAGGCTGCGCCCCCCGCCCCCCCATACGCCTTTGCCGCCATTGCGGATTTTTTCGGACAGGTAGGCCACAGCGCCTGGGTCGCCACGGTACTTTTCGGCAATTTTTTCGTATGAAGGCACTGCCATGGTGTGTTGCTCAATGCTGTGGCAGCCAAGGCAGGCTTTTTCTTTGGCCAAGCGCATGGCATCGTCTTGCGCAAATACCCACAAAGGGCTTAGGCAAAGAATCAAAATGACAGGCTTAATCATGGGAAATATTCCTTTAAACCGGAATAATCACATACCTTGCCAAATTTTTAAACCTCATAAATAAAAGGCTTGAAATCAGTCGGGTATTTAGCGGGGCGCCAACACCGACAAGGTAAGGCGCGACACACATGAGGTTCGACCTTGGTCGTCCGTCATATCGATTTGCCACACCTGCGTGCTGCGTCCTATGTGAACGGGTCGCGCAATGCCATTCACCCAACCCTCGCCCACGCCCCGAATATGGTTGGCGTTGATGTCCAAGCCGACGATGCGGTGGCCGATGGGCGTGGAATAGTCCGCGCCGCAGGAACCTAGCGTTTCGGCCAGCATGACGCTGGAACCACCGTGGATGACGCCATAAGGTTGTTTGGTGCGCTCATCCACCGGAATTCGGCCGCGTATGAAGTCGGGACCGATTTCAAGGAACTCGATGCCCAGCCGCTCGGCGGCGGTGGCAAGGTGGGTGGTGGTCAAAATCTCGGTGCTGATGGGCTTGGTCCAAATTGCCATGACAATGCAGTTCCTCAATAAACATAGCCGCATCTTAGTAGCCATGAACACCACTGCCAGCGCCTCGCCACCCTTTGTGCCGCAAATTCGCCTTTACCAACAATGGTTGGCCGAGCATCGCCAGTTGCAGTTTGACGATTACCAAGCCCTGTGGCAGTGGTCGGTCACCCACCTCGAGGACTTTTGGCAATCGGCTTGGGACTATTTGGAGCTTCAATCGCCCACGCCGCACAGCTGTGTATTGGAGCGCAATGTCATGCCGGGTGCGCGGTGGTTTGTCGGTGCGCAGGTGAACTATGCCCAACAAGTGCTGCGCCATGTGGATGCCGCCCATGCCGCGGGCATGGCCGCCATCATCAGCAACAACGAGCGTGGTGAGCGGCGTGAAATGTCGTGGCCCGAGTTGAAGCGCCAAGTCGCGGCGCTGGCTTTGCATTTGCAGGCACAAGGCGTGCAGCCAGGCGACCGCGTGGCGGCGTATTTGCCCAATATTGCCGAAACCATGGTGGCGTTTTTGGCGGTCACCAGCATTGGCGGCATTTGGAGCGTGTGTGCGCCTGACATGGGCACCAACGCGGTGCTCGACCGCTTCAAGCAAATCAGCCCCAAGGTGTTGATTGCCATCGATGGCGTCACCTACGGCGGCAAAGATTTGGAGCGTCATGCGGTGGTGAGTGAGTTACGCGCTGCCCTGCCAAGCGTGTTGCATGTGGTGATTTACCGCAACTTGGGCGGCGTAACCGTGCCAGACAACTGCAGCGACTGGGGCCAGATCATGCAGCGCGATGACGCAGCCACACAAACCTTTGAACCCCTGTGGATGCCGTTCAACCACCCGCTGTGGATTGTCTATTCCAGCGGCACCACCGGCTTGCCCAAGCCCTTGGTGCATGACCACGGCGGCACCATGCTCAACGGCATGGCGCATAAAAACCTGCATTACGACGTGTCGTGCAGCTACGAGCCCAATTCCTGGGGTGAGAAGTTTCTTTGGTACTCCTCAACCGGTTGGGTGATGTGGAATGCCCAACTCAGCGGCTTGCTCAGCGGCACCACTTGCGTGATTTATGAAGGCAACCCTGGTGGCTCCAAAGAGCGTCCCGATTGGGGTGTGTTGTGGCGCTACGCCGCCAAAGAGGGCGTGACGTTTTTTGGCGGCGGTGCGGCATTTTTTGCCAATTGCATGAAGACCGGTCTGGACTTATCGACGATCAAGGGCTTGCACACGGTGCGGGCCTTGGGCACCACCGGCTCGCCTTTGAGCGCCGAGGTGCAGCAATGGGGCACCACGCAGTTTCAAAATGTGTACGCTAATGCGGGGGTGAGCAAGCCCGATATTTGGTGGTGCAATATTTCCGGAGGCACTGACGCCGGTGCGTATGTGGGCGGCCACCGAGAGCTGCCCATGGTGGCGGGTGAAATGCAGTGCCGCTTGTTGGGCGTGTCGGTGCACGCCTTCAACGAGCAAGGTCAGCCGGTGATTGACGAGGTGGGCGAGTTGGTGGTGACCCAACCCCTGCCGTGTATGCCGCCCTTCTTTTGGGGAGACACCGAGAACCAGCGTTATTTGGGCAGCTACTTTGACACCTATCCGCCAGGACTGGGCCGTCACCCCGCAGGCGGCGACTTGCCCGCTGACGCGGGCGCGGTGTGGCGGCATGGCGACTGGCTCAAGATCACGCCCGAGGGCCGCGCCATCATTTATGGCCGCAGCGACGCCACCATCAACCGCCACGGTTTGCGCATGGGCACCAGCGAGCTGTACAGCGCCGTCGAAGCCCTGCCCGAGGTGATGGACAGCATGGTGGTGGACTTGGAGTACTTAGGAAAAGACAGCTATATGCCGCTGTTCGTGGTGCTGCGCGAAGGCCTGACGCTCGACGACGCTTTGCGCCAACGTTTGAGCGGCGCGATACGCACCGCGCTCAGCCCCCGCTTTGTGCCGGACGAGATGTTCCAAGTGGCTGAAATTCCCCGCACCCTGTCGGGCAAAAAACAAGAGCTGCCCATCAAGAAACTGATGCTGGGTCAGCCTCTGGAGAAAGT
>JBILIR010000109.1:0-5646 GCA_044368955.1 Limnohabitans sp. | reverse complement strand
ACCGGAAGTTTCGCTGCAGTTCCAGGAGCGGGATAAAAATTCACTGAGGCGGTAAAAAATAGCGCCGACAGGGCCCAATCCCAGACCTGCCAAAACAACAAACCAAACCACCACTCCGAACACATGCCTGTGCGCAGCAATGGCTGAATACTCAATCACATGGCGAATGATTTCTTGACGCGGCAGGTCCTCTCCTTTGGCACCAGACCATTGAGAAAGCAAAGTATTGGCCAGCACATCGTCCCCAACCGATAGGGCATGTCGAATATCGGTGAAATGGTGGCTGAAATGTCGAAACCCCAAAGTGGCGTAAAGCACAGCCACACTCCACACCATGGCAAACACCCAGCCGAGATACCACGCCAAAGCCATATGGATCGCCCACACCAGCAAACAGGGCACGCCAATGGCCACGGCCCAAGCGGTCCACGCGTTGCGTTGGTCGCCGGTGTCTAGCGTGTTGCGCACCTTGTCAGACCAAGCTTGCGAAACTCGCTCCAAGCTTTCGCCAAAACTCAATGGTCGGGCTTGTTCTAGTAAGAAAGCAAATAAAAGTGCGAAAAAACTCATTGCTGCATGATAGTCAAGACTCGACGCTTGGCTCAGCCTGATTGGCGTCAGTGCTCAAAAAACAATACAGATTGCGCAAAATACCGGCAGTAACGCCCCAAATAAAGCGTTTTTGATCGGTATCTTCATAGGGCATGGAGAACCATTCGCGCCTTACGCCTGACCATTCCACCGCATGGCGGCAATGGTTGGCAGGGTTCATCACATACGCGAGCGGCACCTCAAACACTTGCGCTACCTCATGGGGATTGGCGCTCAGACGCATCGCGGGGTCAAGCAAGGCCACCACCGGCGTGACACTGAAGCCTGTGCCAGTAAGGTACAGAGGCAATTGACCCAATATCTCGACGTGCGAGGGATCCAAGCCCACCTCTTCTTGCGACTCACGCAACGCTGCCGCCACTGCATCAGCGTCTCCTTCGTCTAGGCGTCCCCCAGGAAAGGCAATTTGGCCCGAATGGGTCGACAAATGGGCGGTTCTGAGCGTGAGCAGCACACTGGGCGCAGGGCGCATCACCACGCCCACCAACACGGCTGCATCCACCGGAGGCTTCAGCGGGTTTAACGGGGGCTCCAGCATGGCATCGGGCTGCCAAACAGGTGGCATGGCGAAGTGCTGTCGCAAACCCAACGGCGCAAGCCTTGGCACAGGCACCTGAGGCAAATGCCCATCCCATCCCAAAACTTCAGCGTTTTCAGGGGAAAAACGGGGAATTTGGGTTAAGGAAACCACGTTGGTCTTTGTGAGGTCAGAAAAAAACCGCCGCAGCGTGAACTGGGGCGGTTTGTTTCAAGCAGGCATGTAAGGGCTTACTTGGCAGCAGCAGGTGCTGCTTTGGCTGTGAGTTTTTCTTTGATACGGGCAGATTTACCGCTGCGCTCACGCAAATAGTAAAGCTTGGCACGACGCACATCACCACGGCGTTTGACTTCAACGCCAGCGATCAAGGGGCTGTAGGTTTGGAAAGTACGCTCAACGCCTTCGCCGCTGGAGATTTTGCGAACGATGAAGTTGGAGTTGATGCCGCGGTTGCGCTTGGCAATGACCACGCCTTCAAAGGCCTGCACACGTTTGCGCGTTCCCTCGACCACGTTGACGCTGACCACCACAGTGTCGCCAGGGGCGAAAACCGGGATTTTCTTGCCCATACGGGCGATTTCTTCTTGTTCCAGGGTCTGGATGAGATTCATGGTGTCCTCACAATGATCATGGATGCGCTACACAAAAGGCCTATGGCGTTGAAAACACGAGGCGGCCACCCAGAGGATCGAAAGCCTTCCATTATAGCTGGCTGGCTAAGCCTTGGGCTTATGGGCCAAGAGTTGCTCATCTGCGCGGGTCAAAAGCCCAGATTGACGGGCTTTTTCTAGCAAATCGGGGCGGTTTTGGGCGGTCAACGTCAGGCTTTGCTGGCGTCGCCAAGCCGCAATATGGGCATGGTGACCCGACAGCAGGGCCTCGGGCACCGGTTGGTCTTGCCACACCTCGGGGCGGGTGTAGTGGGGGCAGTCCAGCAAACCACTCAGCGCAGGGGTAAAGCTGTCTTGCAAATGGCTTTGTTCATCATGCAAAACACCCGGTTGCAAACGGGCCAAGGCGTCCAGCCATGCCATGGCGGCAATTTCGCCACCCGACAACACAAAGTCGCCTAAGCTGATTTGGGCGTCTACATGCCTGTCAATAAAGCGCTGATCGATGCCTTCGTAACGGCCGCAGAGCAGCACCACGCCAACGGTTTGCCCAGCCTGCTGCACCATGTTTTGACTCAACACCTGTCCCACCGGCGAAAAATACAGCAAAGGCGCTTGTTCTCTGTTAAAGCCGCTTTCTGCCCGAACGGCTGCCAAGCAATCCGCCAACGGTTCAGCCAGCATGACCATGCCAGGGCCACCGCCAAATGGCCGGTCGTCTACCCGTTTGTAGTTGCCCTCGGCGTGGTCACGGGGGTTCCATGTTTTCACCGCCAGTTGCCCGCTTTCATAGGCGCGGCGCGTTACCCCCGCTTGCACAAACGGTACAAATAGCTCGGGAAACAAAGTGATGATGTCGACACGCATGGCGAAAGTATGCAGCCTCAGTAATCGGCTTGCCAGTCCACCGTGATGAGACGGGCTTGTGTATCTACCTTATCCACATAAGCTGAGACAAAGGGAATCATTCGCTCTATGGGTTTGCCTTCGCCATCGGTCACCGTATCGCGCAACACCAAAACGGTTTGCTGGCCGGTGGACAGCAATTCGGTGACCTCGCCCAAGTCCACGCCTTCACGGTTTCGCACCTGCAAGCCAATCAGGTCGACCCAATAGTATTCGTCGCTGGCAGGTGTGGGGAAACTGGAACGGGGAACAAATATCCGTGCGCCTTTGAGGCTTTGGGCAACGTCACGATCGTCCAATTCATGGATACAAGCCACCACGCTGTCGGAATGCTCTTTGGCTTCGCGCACCCGCAGCAACACCGTGCCACTGAAGGGCGAAGCGCCGCGCTCGTTGGGCTGTAAAAACCAGCGTTTAGACGAAAACAGCGCCTCGGGAGAGGCGCTGTGAGGGAGGATTTTCAACCAGCCTTTGAGTCCCCAAGCATCCAAAATGCGCCCGACTTCGACAGCATCCGCTGGCAGTTCAGCAGGCTCCCAAGCGGGTTGCATGGGTTGGGGATGGGCTTTTAAGCGGCAGTTTTGCCGGCTTGTTTGATCAGACGATCAACGGTGGGCGAAGTTTGTGCACCCACGCCGACCCAGTAGCTCAGGCGGTCTTGGGCAATGCGCAAGCCTTCCTCACCACCAGAAGCGATAGGGTTGTAAAAACCGATGCGCTCGATAAAACGGCCATCGCGGCGAACGCGTTTGTCAGCCACAACAATGTTGAAAAAGGGACGGGCTTTTGCGCCGCCGCGTGAGAGTCGGATGACGACCATGGTTTATCCTTGGGTGCAGTCTTAGATTCAACGATGAGACACGCGACATGGCCACCCGGCCAGCGCTCGCTGAAAAGCCTGCCATTATAGACTGACCATCCATGCCCTCTTCCGCCCTGCTCATTCGCCCCAGTTTGGAGGCCGATCTGCCTGCCATCACAGCCATTTACGCCCACAACGTGGTGCATGGCACGGGTAGTTTTGAAATAGATGCGCCGGACCTTGCCGAAATGACACGCCGCCGCGCCGATGTGCTGGCCAAAGGCTTGCCGCATCTGGTGGCCAGCCGAGGTGCCGAGGTGCTGGGTTTTGCCTATGCGGGTGCCTTCCGGCCCCGCCCTGCTTTTCGCTTCATGGCCGAAGACTCGGTTTACATCCATGCCGACCATGTGAGCCTTGGTATTGGCCGTGCCCTGCTGGCAGAGCTTTTGCGCCATTGCGAAGCGCTGGGTATTCGCCAAATGCTGGCCGTCATTGGCGACTCGGCCAACGCGGGATCGATTGGGCTGCACCACAGCTTGGGCTTTGCGCATACCGGCATCTTGAAAGCCAGCGGCTGGAAGCATGGTCGTTGGTTGGACACGGTGTTCATGCAAAAAACTTTAGGAGCGGGAGATTCCACCCCCGCCAGCGAGCTCACGCCATCAAACGGATAATCCGGCTTATGAAAAATAAAACATTGGCTACATGGTTAAGTTTTTGGGGTGGCCCTTTGGGCCTGCACCGTTTTTATATGTTCGGTAAAAGCGATTGGCTGGCTTGGGTTTTGCCTTGGACGACTTTGCTGGGCTTGTACGGCTTTCAGAGGGCGCAAGACTTTGGCGTAGACGATCCTTTGAGTTGGTGGCTGGTACCCATGCTGGGCATAACCATCGCTGGCTCGGCAATGAACGCGATTTACTGGGGCTTGATGTCGCCTGAGCGCTGGAACAGCACTTACAACCCCGAAGCTGACCCCGAGTCATCGGCCGGCAACAGCAACTGGCTGACCGTGGCCGCCTTGGTGCTGTCCCTGCTGGTGGGCACCACTGCTTTGCTCTCCACCTTGGCTTATGGGTTTCAGCGCTACTTTGAATCGCAAATCGAAGAGGCAAGAAAAATATCGCAATAAACGTTTAGTCGGGCAACCAAGTTGCTGCTTGATCGGCCACGGCTTGCAACATCTGCGGACTGACTTTATCGGGATACAGCTTGTGCAAAGGCAGCAACACAAAAGCACGTTGCTGCCAGCGCGGATGGGGTAAGCTTAAATATTCGCTTTGCATTTGAGCCTCACCATAAAACAGCAAGTCCAAATCCAGTGTGCGCGGCGCATGGTGGTAATCACGGGTGCGCCCAGCGGCTTGCTCTAAGTCCTGCAAAGCTTCCAAGAGTTGCACCGCATTCAAATGGGTTTGAATGTGTGCCACTGCGTTGACGTAAGTGGGTCCATCCGCATCGAGGGGGGCACTGCTGAGCAAGGGCGAGGCTTGCACCAAGAGCGTATGCGGAACTTGATTCAGCGCTGCGATGGCTTGGCGAACAGCCAAGGCGGCATCGCCCAAATTGGCACCCAGTGCCACGTAGGCACTGACGGGTTCAGTCTGTTCTGTCACCACTTGCGGGGGCATCCCCTGCGGGCTTGCGGCGACGGCGCGGTCGTTTACGCGCCACAGGGGTGCCATCGGCTTTGACGGCGCGGGGTGGCGCTTTGACCGATTGCAACATATCGGCACGGGTATCGTCACTGGCAGTGCTGAAGGTTTCCCACCAATCGGCCAGTTCTTCGTCCACCTCGCCTACCTCGGCTCTCAAACGCATAAAGTCAAACCCAGCACTGAACCGCGCTTGATCAACCAAGCCAAACGGGGCACTGCCGCTGCGCTTGTCAAAGCGCGGTTGCATGGTCCAAATTTCACGCATATCACCGGCCAATTTGCCGCGTCCCGACACATCGCCGATACGGGCATTGAAGACATCTTCAATGGCTTCTTGCAAAGCGGAAAAGGTGGGCATCTCGGCGCTGCGCACCTGCCAACCTTCACGCACATCGGCCCACAACACGCAAGCCAATAAAAAACTGGGCGCGACCGGTTTGCCCTCGCCCACACGGCGGTCGGTGTCTTGCAAAGCGGCGTTCACAAAGGGCGAATCGACACGCTCGACCACCACATCCAGCA
>JBILIR010000108.1:0-5665 GCA_044368955.1 Limnohabitans sp. | reverse complement strand
TAACCGCGCGTTGGTCGCGGACAGTTTGTTTGCCCGGGAGCGCTTGGGGTCAACGGGTCTGGGTCACGGCGTGGCCATTCCGCATGGGCGTATCAAGGGCATGAAGTCGCCGCTGGCGGCGGTTTTTCGTTTGAGCGAACCCATTGGGTTTGATGCACCCGATGAGCAACCCGTGAGCTTGTTGTTCTTTTTGTTGGTTCCTGAAGCATCCACCCAAAAGCATTTGGAAATTTTGTCCGAAATTGCCGAGATGCTGAGTGACACCGCTTTGCGCGAGCGTCTCAAGAAGTCCAGCGACGCGCAAGACTTGCATCAACTCATCGTCGCTTGGCAATCCACACTCACGGTCTGAACCACGCCCTTGAAACCCACCGCTGTCAGCGCAGATGTCTTGTTTGAAGACTTCCGACAAAAGCTTGAGTGGCAATGGATAGCGGGGCAGGGTGCCTCAGAGCGTCATTTTGATGAAGTGGCGGTCCGCATGGCCCGCTCGGGTGCTGACTTGGTGGGTTACCTCAACTACATACACCCCTACCGTTTGCAGGTACTGGGCGAGCGTGAAATTCGCTACCTCAACAACAGCCCCTTGGTCGATACCGAGCGCCGAATTGGGCGCATCGTCACGCTTGAACCCCCGGTGCTGGTGGTGGCAGATGGTCAAACACCGCCCCCACCTTTGCTCAAGATGTGCGAAGAAGCGCAAATCCCGCTTTTTGCCACCACTGAATCCTCGGCCTTTGTCATTGATTTGCTGCGGGCTTATCTCTCCAAGCATTTTGCTGACCGCACCACTTTGCATGGGGTGTTTTTAGACATTCTGGGCATGGGCGTTTTGATTACGGGTGAGTCTGGCTTGGGTAAAAGTGAGTTGGGCTTGGAGTTGATTTCTCGAGGGCATGGCTTGGTAGCCGACGATGCGGTGGATCTGTACCGCATCAACCAAGCCACGATTGAGGGGCGTTGCCCAGAGTTATTGCAAAACTTGTTAGAAGTGCGCGGCATTGGTTTGCTAGACATTCAAGCCATATTCGGTGAAACCGCGGTGCGCCGGAAAATGCGACTCAAGTTGATTGTGCATTTGGTGCGCAAAGAAACCTTAGAGCGCGACTACGAAAGACTGCCGCATGAACCCCTGACCCAAGATGTGCTGGGCATACCCGTGCGCAAAGTGGTGATTCAGGTGGTGGCGGGTCGCAATATCGCGGTTCTGGTCGAAGCGGCTGTACGCAACACGATTTTGCAATTACGCGGTATCGATACTTACGATAAATTTGTTCATCGCCACCGACAGGCAATGCTTGACGAGCAAAAAAATCAGGCTGATTTGTAAGGGCAAGGCGAGCGCTTGCAGTGCGCATACAAGCTCAGGGCGTGGTCGGCGATCTCAAAACCCTTGGCTTGTGCGATATCGTGTTGACGTTGCTCAATGCTTGCGTCGTAAAACTCTTCAACACGGCCGCAATCCAGACACACCAAGTGGTCATGGTGTTGGCCTTGGTTGAGCTCATAAACGGATTTGCCGCCCTCAAATTGACTGCGCGACAAAATGCCGGCTTGCTCAAACTGCATCAGTACGCGGTAGACAGTGGCCAGACCAATATCGGCACGCTCCTCCAACGCGAAACGGTAAACGTCCTCGGCACTCATATGCCGTTGCCCGCTTTTTTGGAAAAGTTCCAAAATTTTTAAACGCGGCACCGTGGCTTTGAGGCCCGTGTTTTTTAAGCCGTCAATGGAGGACATGCGTGCTTTCTGTTGCGAAGTGGCTGGCGGGTGAGGGACCCATCGTTACAATGTTTCTATCATAACTTGCCCTTTGCCCACCATGACTCTTTTGCGCCAGACAATGGCCTTGTGTGTGACCGCTGTTTCCTTGCTGTTGTCGGCGTGTTCCACCATAGACGACCCCGTGGCACGTGCGATTCGAAAAGTCACGCCTTATCGGGTGGAAGTGGTGCAAGGCAACTTTGTCTCTAAAGAGCAAGTCCAGGCTTTGCGTGTGGGCATGAGCCGCAACCAAGTCAAGGATATTTTGGGCACACCCTTGATCGCCAGTGTTTTCCACTCCGATCGCTGGGACTATGCGTTCACGATTGTGCGCAAAGGGACGCAACCACAGCAACGCCAGTTGTCGGTTTACTTCAAAGACGATTTGTATGTTCGCTTTGAAGGGGAAGATTTGCCCAGCGAATCCGAATTTGCCGAGCGTATTGCGGTACCTGAAGACCGCAAAGTGGTGCCGCGTTTAGAGGCTACCAGCAAAGAGTTAGAGAAATTCCAAAAGAATTCTCCTGCTCCCGTGAACACGACACCCAAACCCGCTGCGCCGCCCGCAGACAAAATCTATCCACCGCTGGAAAGTCCCTAAACCTTTATGACGACGTCTATCGCCCAACCCCTTCGCGTGGCTATCGCTGGCGCCAGTGGGCGCATGGGTCAAATGTTGGCTCAAGTTGTGACAGAGGCTGCTGACTGTCAGTTGGTGGGTGCCTTGGATGTTGCTGACAGTGTGTTTATTGGGAATGACGCGACGGGTTTTTTAGGTCAAGCCAGCGGCGTGGTGATTCAATCGAATCTTCACGTCGGTTTGCAAAACGCACATGTATTGATTGACTTTACGCGGCCTGAAGGCACCATGGCGCATGTCAAAGTGTGCCGTGAACTCGGTGTGAAGATGGTTATTGGCACCACGGGTTTCAGCGATGCACAAAAAGCCAACATACAAGCTGCCAGCCGAGATATCGCCATAGTCATGGCGCCCAATATGAGTGTGGGTGTGAACGTTACTTTGAAGTTGTTGGAGATGGCTGCTGTGGCTTTGGCCACAGACTACGACATTGAAATCATTGAAGCCCATCACCGACATAAAGTGGACGCCCCTTCGGGTACTGCGCTCAAGATGGGCGAAGTCATCGCCCAAGCCTTGGGGCGCGACTTAAATCAGTGCGCGGTGTTTGATCGCCAAGGCCACACTGGCGCTCGTCCCGCCAACGCGATTGGTTTTTCCACCATCCGAGGTGGCGATATCGTGGGAGACCACACCGTGTTGTTCGCCGGAACGGGCGAGCGCATTGAAATCACCCATAAGTCGTCAAGCCGTAGCACCTATGCCGAGGGCAGTTTGCGGGCAGCGCGTTTTTTGGCTGGCCAGCAGCAAGGCTTGTTTGACATGTTTGACGTGCTGGGCTTGAGGAACGCTCAGCCATGAGCTTGCTGCACTGGTTTGCCCAGGCCGATGCTTTAAACCAATTGGTGGCAGTGGTCTTGTGTGCCATGTCGGTGTTGAGTTGGGTGTTGATTATTTACAGGACATGGTTGTTGTCTGTTGCCAACCGAGATTTGTCGCTGTGTCAGGCTGCGTGGTCGCAAGCCCAAGATTGGCCGCATTTGCAGGCCACTTGGGGGGCTGTGGACAGCCAAAAATTGTTTGTCGGTTTGTTGCGCAGCCCTTTGGATGCCACAGCGCAGGGCTTGGCTGCTCAGGCTTGCCATGAAGACCGGCTCAGCAGCGGCTTGCGGCAAGCCTTGCAAAGCATTCGCCAACGCTTGCAATTTGGCCAAGACATGTTGGCCACCATGGGTGCGACTTCCCCCTTTATCGGTTTGTTGGGCACGGTCTGGGGTATCTACCACGCCTTGATCAGCTTGGCGCAGGCAGGCCAGTACACCTTAGACAAAGTCACTCAGCCTGTGGGCGAGTCTTTGGTGATGACGGCCGCGGGTTTGGGTGTGGCCATTCCCGCCGTTATGGCCTACAACTTATTCGGCAGACGCTTGGCGGCAATGGACGCAACATTAGACGCTTTGGCGTTTGACTTGCGTGCTTATTTCATGGCTCAAGCGCGATAGGCTGGCCCAATGCGAATGGGTGAATTTGAAGCCAGCCCCGTGAGGGCGCCCATGAGCGAGATCAATGTCACGCCCTTGGTAGATGTGATGTTGGTGCTGCTGGTCATTTTTCTGATCACTGCCCCCCTGATGGGAAGCGCCTTGCGCCTGGATTTGCCTGCTACGGAGGTGTCCTCTGCACCAGTTCCCAGTCAAAGCCTGAGCCTGAGCATTGACCCACAAGGCTTGGTATTTATCGATGACAAACCCGTGGCGCTTGAAGCCTTGCCAGCGGTGTTGGCGATGCAAGCCAGCGCCGATGCCTCCGTTGAAGTGCAACTTCGCGCCGACCAAAGTGTGCCCTATGGGCGCGTGGCCGAGTTGATGGGCTTGTTGCAAAAAGCGGGTCTCACCAAGGTCGCTTTGGCCGTTCAGCCCCCTGCGCCTAAAATCCAAGCATCTTCCCCGCCCCTGCAGCCATGAAATCGCAGGGGCTATTTATTGAGCCCCATGCAAGAGACCTATATTTCCAAAGACGTTGAAGCGTCTGTGCGCAGCGACTGGACCGCCAAAGACGTCTACCGCGTCAGCGAAGACACCAGCCGCCCCAAGTACTACGCCTGTTCCATGCTGCCTTACCCTAGCGGCAAGCTGCACATGGGCCATGTGCGCAACTACACCATCAACGACATGCTCACGCGCCATTTGCGCATGAAGGGCTACAACGTGTTGATGCCCATGGGCTGGGACGCGTTTGGTTTGCCTGCTGAAAACGCGGCGCTCAAGAACGGTGTGCCACCCGCCAAATGGACCTACGAGAACATCGCTTACATGAAAAAGCAGATGCAGGCCATGGGCTTGGCCATCGACTGGAGCCGCGAAGTCGCCACCTGCGATGCGACGTATTACAAGTGGAACCAGTGGCTGTTTTTGAAGATGCTGGAAAAAGGCGTGGCCTACCGCAAGACCCAAGTGGTGAACTGGGACCCGGTAGACCAAACCGTTTTGGCCAACGAACAGGTCATTGACGGCAAAGGCTGGCGTACCGGTGCGGTGGTGGAAAAGCGCGAAATCCCCGGCTACTACCTGAAGATCACCGACTACGCGCAAGAGTTGCTCGACCATGTGCAGGTCGGTAACCCCAAAGCCACCTTGAACGGCTGGCCCGACAAGGTGCGCCTGATGCAAGAAAACTGGATCGGCAAGAGCGAGGGTGTTCGCTTTGCCTTCCCCCACACCATCCAAGGTGCCGATGGGAAATTGATCCAAGACGGCCGCATGTACGTGTTCACCACCCGCGCCGACACCATCATGGGCGTGACCTTTTGCGCCGTGGCACCCGAACACCCGCTCGCGCTGCATGCGGCGGCCTCCAACCCTAAGTTAGCCGCGTTCTTAGAGGAATGCAAAGAGGGCGGCACGACAGAGGCCGAGTTGGCGGTGAAAGACAAGGTGGGCATGCCCACGGGCTTGCATGTCACCCACCCCCTCACTGGCGCACAAGTGGCGGTGTGGGTCGGCAACTATGTGCTCATGAGCTATGGCGATGGCGCGGTCATGGGTGTGCCCGCGCATGACGAGCGCGACTTTGCGTTTGCGCTCAAGTACCAGTTGCCGATCAAGCAGGTGGTTGGCCTTGGCGGGGTGGCGGCCGATGCGGGGGCAACCCCCGGCTCGTCAGTCGCAA
This sequence comes from Limnohabitans sp., assembly GCA_044368955.1. Lineage (GTDB taxonomy): Bacteria > Pseudomonadota > Gammaproteobacteria > Burkholderiales > Burkholderiaceae_C > Limnohabitans. The sequence goes on along the minus strand of JBILIR010000108.1, from coordinate 150 downwards.
GCTCCGATTCCTCACCGGGGGCTGCCCCCCCACCAGCCGCCGTCGCTGACGTCTCTGTCAAGCGCCGGTTTGATCAGGGCCAATGGCAAGAGTGGTACGCCACCAAAGACGGTGTGTGCGTCAATTCGGGCGAGCTCGATGGCCTGCGCT